>NZ_JAZEUN010000001.1:0-230986 GCF_037029175.1 Galbibacter sp. PAP.153
ATATTAGATTTATATGGAAATTATATTTTTTCGTACATTTTTTTACGCTGTTCCTTTATTGAAGCATCATTCATATAATCATCAAATGATAAATATCGATCGATAGCACCATTTGGGGTTAATTCTATTACCCTATTGGCAACGGTTTGTGCAAACTCATGGTCGTGAGTTGTAAGCATAATGGTTCCAGGGAATTTTTTCAACGAATTATTAAAAGCCGTAATACTTTCCAGGTCCAAATGGTTTGTGGGTTCATCGAGCATTAGTACATTTCCGCGTAGCATCATCATCCTACTTAGCATGCAACGTACTTTTTCACCTCCAGATAGTACACGCCCTGTTTTTAAGGCTTCTTCTCCACTAAAAAGCATTTTGCCCAAAAAGCCACGAACATATACTTCTTCTCTTTCTTCTTCGGTTTTTGCCCATTGGCGCAACCAATCGACCAAAGTTAGGTCGTTATCAAAAAAACCTGAATTATCAACCGGAAGATATGCTTGCGTTGTGGTAATTCCCCATTGAAACTTACCCGAGTCTGGTTTTAAATTTTCGTTTATAATTTCATAAAAAGCTGTTGTTGCCCTAGAGTCCTTAGAAATTACGGCAACCTTATCCCCTTTTGCAAGGTTAATATCTACCTTTTTAAATAAAATATCCCCATCAATACTAGCCGACAGGCCTTCTACGTTTAATATTTGGTCTCCAGCTTCGCGTTCACGCTCAAAAATAATGGCGGGATAACGCCTGCTGGAAGGTTTTATATCGTCTATTTTTAATTTTTCCAGCATTTTTTTCCTGGAAGTGGCCTGCTTACTTTTAGCAACGTTTGCACTAAACCGCTGTATAAACTCTTGCAATTCTTTTGCTTTATCTTCTGCCTTTTTATTTTGTTGCGCCCGTTGTCTAGCTGCCAATTGGCTACTTTCGTACCAAAAAGTATAGTTACCGCTATATAAATTTATTTTTCCAAAATCAATATCTGCAATACTGGTACAAACCGAATCTAAAAAGTGTCTGTCATGAGAAACCACGATTACTGTATTATCGTAATTTGCCAAAAAATTCTCCAACCAAGAAATAGTTTCAAAATCTAAGTCGTTGGTAGGCTCATCCATAATCAATACATCTGGGTTACCAAATAATGCCTGTGCCAACAACACCCTTACTTTTTGCTTACCATCGAGGTCGCCCATTAAAGTATAATGTAAATCTTCCGTTATGCCAAGGTTTGATAGTAAAGCCGCAGCATCGCTATCGGCATTCCACCCGTTCATTTCTTCAAATTCAACTTGTAACTCTCCTATCCTGTCCGCATTTTCATCAGAATAATCCGCATATAATTCATCCATTTCCTTTTTAACAGTAAAAAGAGGCTTATTTCCACGGAGTACGGTCTCCAGAACTGGATATTCATCATAGGCATAGTGATCCTGCTCTAAAACAGACATACGTTTTCCCGGTTCCAAATGCACATGCCCACTGGTTGGCTCTTGAACACCCGATAATATTTTTAAAAATGTTGATTTTCCTGCTCCATTGGCTCCAATAATTCCATAACAATTCCCTTGAGTAAAGGTAACGTTCACTTCATCAAATAAGATTCTTTTGCCAAATTGAACAGATAAATTAGAAACTGATAACATTCATTTTTTCTTTTACAAATTACGGGTGCAAAAGTAACAAATTATAACATGTTATCCAGTATCTATTTAAAGAACTCATTTAAAAAAGAAAGAGGAACTATTTCTAGTTCCTCCTCCCAACGTTAAAAAAATATATTAATCATTACTTACTTCTTCTATAATAAATTCACTTCGTCTGTTTTCTTGATGTTCGGATTCGCTCCATTGTACACCGTAAAGGTTGCTATTAAGGATTTTGGATTCATACATACAAACCCATTTTTATTTTTTTAAGAGGTAACGTATAGGATTATGACCAATTATTTCATTTCTATTTACTGCCTTAAAATGGCAATAAAAGTTTCTTGAAATTTTGTATTTACCTCACCTGTCCCGATGGTTATCGGGACTGCCAAAAGAGACAGTTACGACCGCTCCAAAGGAGAAAGAAATATGACCTACATACAATCAATAAACGTTAAATGCTCTTATTTAACTTCCCCTTAACATTAAACTAGAAGTGGCTTTTATAGATTTGTTGGAACTGATGCTTGAAAACATCATATCGTTATATGAAGTACTTTTACTTAACGTTAATTATCGCCCTTTCCTATAGTTGTACAAAATCTCCCTCGAAGGCTTATTTTGCAGGGGAAATTGTAAACCCTAACAATGATTTTGTCTATCTATACTACAATAATGCTGTTATAGATTCTTCTAAAATAGACCAGAACAACCGGTTCTTTTTTGAAGTTGACGATATACATGACGGGCTTTATCATTTTGACCATAATGAATATCAATACATAATACTTGAAAAGGGCGATAGCCTTTTAATGCGGCTTAACACCTTGGATTTTGATGAATCTTTGGTCTATTCTGGCATTGGTGCCAGTAAAAACAATTTTTTGATTGATATGTTCCTTATTTATGAGGACGAAGAAAAAGCCGTAAACAAGTTTAGTGAATTGGATCCTGATGAATTTGTAAAAAAAATAGATTCGCTTAGGAGCATGAAGCAGGAACTGCTAAACGATATTAACCAGGAAAACATATTATCGCCCGTAGCATTACACATTACTCAAGGGGCTATTAATTATAGGTATTTTACCGATATGGAAGAATACCCGTTTATAAACAAAAGAAGGAACGGACTCCATGAAGTATCTGAACTTCCCAAAAATTTTTACCAGTTTAGAAGGCAAGTAGACTACAATGATACCTTATTAACCTATTACCGGCCTTATTTTAATTACCTGGTAACCCATTTTAATAATTTGTCTTATAACTATTGTAAAAATCAATGTAACGGGGATTTGGTTAAAATTCAAAGGTCTTTGCATTACAGCACACATAAATTACGACTTATAGACAGTGCTATTACAAAAAATAAAACCATACGGGACAATCTAACAAGAAATGTGGCGTATTCTTATCTTCTCGGAGACCATACCGCCAACTATAACCAAAGGTTTCTTGATTCTTTCAGTAAATATGCGCCAGACAACCAACATCAAAAGGAAATCACTACTTTTTACAATAACGTACAACAGCTTCAAAAAGGGCTTACACTGCCCCCCATCCATCTCATTAACTTGAAAGGGGAAAAAGTTACAATCGACTCTACCTCGTATTCAAAGAATACTGTTTTTTATTTTTGGAACCTGCATCAAAGAAACCATCAGACAAATGTGTTAATGCGTATAGCAAGGTTGAAAAGAGATTATCCAAACTATAATTACATTGGTATTAATGTGAACGAAAACCGCAAGGAATGGCAACAGAGCCTAGCTTCCATTTCTAAATTGGACGATACTTTAAGTCAGTATCAAACAGATAATATTGAAGAATTATTGGCCACCTTGGTGATAAAGAGCCTGAACAAGATAATTATCGTTGACAAAAATGGAAAAATTATTGAAGGTTTTGGAGATATCTACCACAGTAAACGACTGGAAATAAGCCTTTCTGAAAGCATGAAAAAATAAAAAAACTTGCTTTTAATGACATTTTCACAAGAAATCTAAAAGTGATTCTTTTCTGTCAAATACAGCCCTATCCGAAAAATCTATTCAATCGGGTTGTTAAAATTTTCAAACCTCCGGTTTTCAATATAATACTTCAACAACTTACCTGAACAATATAATCGGATAGGGCTCAAGATGACATTATTTTAAGTTTTTGGTGCTTTTTTAATGTTCCGTAGTATTTTATTCTTTCCAAGCATCCTTATAAGCAAAGTCCTTTTGGGGAATACGCTCCCTTTCACTTTTTTCCATATCGAGCAAATCTTCGTTTAATTTTTCGAAATCCCCTCCGTAATATCCTGCGGCTATAGCCGTGGCTACATGGTACCCTTTTGGTATTTTAAATGTTTTTTGGGCTTTTTCCCAATCAATGCCTGCCATTTGGTGTATGCCTATATTCATATATTGTGCCTGCACGCTCATATTCCCAACAGCGAGGCCAAGATCGTGGAGCGCATGAAAATTAACCTCCCCATCTTCCCTTTTTTCCTTATAAGCTGTTATTATAAGTATAGGTGCATTAATCACCCAGCTTTTATTAAAGTTGCTTAAGCAAGCTACTATTTTATCGTAAGCATCGGTTCCCTTTTCAGCATAAATAAAACGCCACGGTTGAAGATTGGACGAACTGGCAGCCCATCTTGCTGCTTCAAAAAGTTGTTTTATTTCTTTTTCGGGAATTTTATCGTCCTTAAACATACGCGGACTCCAACGTTGCTTTAAAAGTGCGTATATTTCATGATCGGTTTTTGCTATTTTATCCAATTGTAATTGTTCTAATCCTGTCATAACTATTATTTATTAAGATGCTAGTTTTTCTTTAAAATCATTTATAATTCCACCTTTAAGAATTAAATTAACCTGTCTAACGCTTAGACTATGCATGGCTTCTATGGCAATTTCTTTGTTTTTATATGATATATGTACCTTGATAGGGTTTCCGTTCTTTACATCGTCTCTTAGGCCTTCAAGCCTTAAAATTGCCCCTTGATGGATTTTCTCATAATCAGAAGGGTTAGTAAATTCTAAAGGAAGTATACCAAAATTTACCAAATTCTGCCAAGCAATACGCGCATAGCTTTTGGCAATTACCGCTACTTGTCCTAAATATTTTGGAGCAATGGCCGCATGTTCCCGGCTACTTCCCTGTGCATAATTTTCACCGGCAACAACTACATGTCCACCATATTGATTTTTGGCTTCCATTGCCCTATCGTAAAAAGTTTCATCAATAACCGTGTACGAAAATTTGCTTATCTCCGGGATATTGCTCCTGAACGGAAGTACCTCTGCACCGGCCTTCAAAATTTCGTCGGTAGAAATATTATCCTTCATTTTTAACAAAACTGGAACTTCATACGAGTCTTTTAACACATCTATATGTGGCAGTGTTTTAATATTCGGACCTTTTTTTAAGCTTAACTCTTCCGTATTTTTGGAAGGCGCTACCAACATATCGGTATTTATAATATCAATTTCCGGGGCTTCATACTTGGGATATTTTAAATTGAAAAGCTTTTCCAGATCCCGCGGATCTGTAATCTTTCCCGTTAATGCAGATGCGGCGGCTGTTTCCGGACTGCATAAATGTACTTGGTCGTCTTTTGTTCCAGAACGGTCCGGGAAGTTTCTTGGCATGGTACGCAAACTTATGGTCCCGCTTGCCGGTGCCTGGCCCATTCCTATACAGCCCATACATCCTGATTGATGAAATCTGGCTCCTGCTTTTATTAAATTGGCAAAAGCCCGGTTTTCAATCATGTTTTGGATAATCTGACGTGAAGTTGGATTGATGTCGAAAGATACATCGGGATTAACAGATTTATCTTTTACAATGGCTCCGGCAATCCAAAAATCCCGTAAACCGGGATTGGCCGATGAACCAATTACTACCTGGCTAATGCTTTTCCCTTCTACTTCCCTTACCGGGACAACATTGCCCGGACTCGTTGGAAGTGCTATAAGCGGAATGAGTTCATCCAAAATAATTTCATCTTCCAAATCGTAATTGCAACCATTGTCTGCTTTTAGTTCTGTCCAATCTTCTTCCCTGTGCTGCGATTTTAAAAACCGTCGGGTCTCCTCATCACTAGGAAAAACAGTGGTTGTTGCGCCCAATTCTGCTCCCATATTGGCAATAACATGCCTGTCCATGGCGCTTAGGTGCTTTAGACCATCGCCGTAATATTCAATTATTTTTCCTACCCCGCCTTTTACGTCATAACGACGTAACATTTCCAAAATAATGTCTTTTGCACTTACCCAATCAGGAAGTTTTCCTGTAAGTTTTACGCCCATAACCTGTGGCATTTTCACAAAATATGGCTGACCGGCAATTGCTGCGGCCACATCGAGCCCCCCGGTACCAATGGCCAACATTCCCAACGACCCGGCTGCTGGGGTATGGCTATCTGAACCGACGAGCGTTTTTCCTGGCTTCCCGAAGCGTTCCATATGAACGGGGTGGCTTACACCGTTTCCCGGTCGGCTATACCACAAGCCAAATTTTTGTGCTGCTGAATGCAAAAAAACATGGTCGTCGGCATTTTTAAAATCTGTTTGTAATAAATTATGGTCCACATATTGAACGGCAACTTCCGTCTTGGCACTGTCAAGCCCCATTGCTTCTAGCTCTAATTGTACCAATGTTCCGGTAGCATCCTGCAAAAGGGCTTGGTCTATTTTCAGGCCAATTTCCTTTCCGGGGGTCATTTCCCCCTCTAAAAGATGCGTTTTAATTAGTTTTTGCGCTACGTTTAGTGGCTTGTTCATTTTGTTGTTCTTTTTTTGAGTTTGTTATGCTTTAAGGTACAATAGATTTTACATCTAAAGGCTTATTTTAAAGTACTTTAACACGGTTTAAAGATTGTTTAACATTCTCTTAAAAAAACAAAAACCGATTGAACCTAAGTCAATCGGTTTTCTTATTATTATTTTATAAAAAATTGAAGTATGCCCCTAAAAAACTTCGGCAAGGAGTTTTTTAAGTTCCGCCCAAGATTTTTCGTCAGCTTCTTGATTGTATGCCAAAGGAAGATTGAATTTTTCGCCCAAAGAATCGGCTTCTTCACTTGTAAAGGCATGAACGGCATCTTCATAAACAATATATTCGTAATCCACGTTCAAACTATCTAAAGCATTTGTGTAATCAATTACAGATTCTTCCGGTATAAACGGGTCGTCGGCACCATTGCATACCAAAATTTTGGCTTTTATGTCTTTTGTTGGCATCACCGGTAATTTCACCCCGCTATGAAAAGCGGCAACGGCATCCAAGTCTTCGCCCATATTTGCCATGGTGAGCACCACGCTACCACCAAAACAATATCCTATGGCCGCAATTTTACTGGCATCTACATGAGGGTTTTCCTTTAGGGCCTTCATGGCAGCATCAAACCTGGCCTTGCCCACTTCTATGTTGTTCATTACCATTCCCGAAAACTTGCCGGCATCATCCGGGTGTTTTGCCTGTTTTCCATCTCCGTACATATCTACCGCCAAGGCTACATAGCCCAGTTTTGCAAGCATATCGGCTCGCATTCGGCTATAATCGTTATGCCCCCACCACTCGTGCACCACTAAAACCCCTGGGCGTTTGCCCTTAAGGTTTTCATTATAGGCAATATATCCTTTTAGAGTCGTGGTATCTGCTCTATAGGTAATTTCACTGCCTTTTATTTTAATATCCTCAACGGGTTTTTCTACCGTTTTTTCATCTATGGGGTCCTTTTCTTTTTTATCTGATTTACATCCTGTTAAAATCAAGGCAATCAGTAAAATTGATAAAAATCTATATTTCTTGCTGAACATATTTTTTGGTTTTTAGTTGATTAAGAACGTATTGATTTACAAACAAAAAGAGTCCGATTTTTCAATCGGACTCTAAATTTAATAAAATATTATTTTATTCAGATTTTGCTTCCTGTATCATTTCGTCGCTCGCAACAATACCCAATTCCACACGTCTGTTTTTTACACGTCCTTCTTCGGTATTGTTATCGTATTTTGGTTGTGTTTCTCCGTACCATTTGGTTGTCATCCGCGAAGAAGCAACTCCATGCGATGCCAAAAAGTCCCTTACGGATTTTGCACGTTTTTCTGAAAGCGTCATGTTGTAAGCATCAGATCCTGAACTATCTGTATGTCCTTCAATTAAAATATTAGTTTCATCGTACTCTACAAATACTTCGGCCATTTTACCGAGCGTTTCTTGACCTTCAGCAGAAATATCGGCCGAGTTCAGAGCAAATTTCACACCGCTGTTTTCGTCAAAGGTAACATTAATCCCTTCCCCGATCCTGGTTACTTCTGCTCCTGGAATTGCCTCTTCAATGGCTTCGGCGTTTCTGTCCATTTTGTTTCCAATCCTGTTCCCTACGGCGCCACCAACGGCTGCACCAATAATTGCGCCTAAAACCGAATTGTTCCCGTCGCCAACGTTATTCCCGATAACACCTCCAATAACTGCTCCAGAACCAGCACCAATGGCCGTTCCACGCTGGGTGTTGTTAGAATTTTTAATAGCTTCACAACTTGCAAGCATCAACAACGAAGTTAATACAAGGCTGCTTTTATACAATATTTTTTTCATAATGTTAATTTAGTTTTATTTTAAAGTGATGATATTTTGTTGTAGGTATATACTACGGTTACCATTTCCCCCTCTACATTGGCATTGGTACTAATTACCATTTGCTGTGCAGATAAAGAGTTGATATTAAACACATAGCCGTACCCCCCACCTATATCGTTTTTCTTTTCGTCGATAAACTTAAATTGAAATTTACTCGGGTTACCACTGGCATCGTCTTGGATAGACCAACGTATGTTCCGCTGTCCGGGAGCACACTCGCCCGGTTTTTGGATATTGTAATACCCCGTGCTGTTGTTGGAACGAAAAAACCATTCGCTCCCTTCAAAACATTTTGAAGATACATCGTTGAACAAAACCGATTTAAAATAACCCTGATTGTTTTGATAATCTATATGGGTAAGTTGCCAAGTACCGTCTAAGGATTTTCTGGAATCTCTATTCTCCTTACTTAAGCCGCAAGAGGCCATAATTATTGAAGAAAAAAGCATAACAATATATACTTTACTTTTCATGATTGTTTAGTTTATAGTTAAAATATCTTCCATCTAAGGTAATAAAAACGCGCTTTAATTAAAGTATTCGCTTGTTAAATTAACATTTTTTTAAACATAAATTCTATCAATATGCCAACAAATTTATTAACATTTTCTCAAACCTTGATTTCGCTAAAAAATTAGATTCTAAAGACTTGGCAAAAGGTATGGGCGTATCTAAACTTGCCACCCGTTGCACAGGCGCATCCAAATACTCGAAACAATTTTCCATAAGTAATGCGGAAATATCGCTGGCAACACCGCCAAACAATGTATCTTCCTGTAATATCAATGCTTTCCCTGTTTTTTTTATTGAAGTGAATATCGCTTCTGTATCCAATGGAGAAAGTGTTCTCAAATCGATTAAGTCGGCTGAAATGTTTTCGTTTAGGTTTAAAAATTCCAGTGCCCAATGCACGCCTGCCCCATAAGTGATAATACTTACATCTTGCCCCTGCTTTAACAAAGAGGCTTTGCCCAAAGGCAAATTGTAATAATTTTTGGGTATTTCCTGGGTAATGCTTCTGTATAATGCTTTGTGCTCAAAAAATAATACGGGATTGGGATCTTCTATAGCAGATGCCAAAAGCCCCTTGGCATCGTATGGAAATGCCGGATACACTACTTTTAAGCCCGGTGTTTTTGTAAACCAGGCTTCATTGGTTTGCGAGTGGAACGGTCCGGCCCCCACTCCAGCCCCACAGGGCATCCTCACGACAACATCGGCAGATTGCCCCCAACGGTAATGCGACTTTGCCAAATAATTTACAATGGGATTGAAACCACTTGAAACAAAATCGGCAAACTGCATCTCTATTACTGCTTTCATCCCGTTTATGGAAAGTCCCATGCCTGTGGAAATAATGGCCGATTCGCATATGGGCGTATTCCGTACGCGGTCTTTTCCAAATTGGTCCACAAACCCTTCAGAAACTTTAAAGACCCCTCCATATTCGGCAATGTCCTGCCCCATAAAAACAAGATTCCCGTGCTTTTCCATGGCCTGCCTCAAACCTAATGAAACAGCATCTACAAAACGGGCCTCGATTATATCGTCTTCACTTTTAACTTCCTTGTATGCGTAATCTTTATAAACATCGTTTAGTTCTTCATTTTCATTGCATGCAATATCGTTTTCAGCGTAGGCAATTTGCAAATTTTCATCTATTTCTGCCTGGATTTCGTTTCTGTACCTTTCTTCAACTTCATCCAACAAAATGGCTTCATCGTGTAAAAAACGGGTATAATTGCTAATGGGATCTTTTTCTTTCCAGGTTTCCATCAATGCATCGGGAACATATTTTGTGCCACTTGCCTCCTCATGCCCGCGTATCCTAAATGTTTTAAATTCCAGTAAAACCGGACGTGGGTTTTCGCGCATACCGGCAGTAATTTCCGATACGCGGTTGTAGACCTCCAATATATTATTTCCTTCAATAATATGTGCTTCCATGCCATAACCTTTACCTTTATGGGCTATATGCTTGCAATTAAATTGCTCGGCAATTGGGGTAGAAAGCCCATAACCGTTATTTTCTACGCAAAATAAAACCGGCAACGACCATACAGACGCAACGTTCATGGCCTCATGGAAATCGCCTTCACTGGTGCCGCCCTCCCCGGTAAAAACGGCTGTAACCTTTTTTTCATTCCTTATTTTATGGGCAAGGGCAATACCATCGGCAACGCCCAGTTGCGGGCCCAAATGAGAGATCATCCCGATTATTTTATAATCCTGTGTGCCAAAATGAAAGCTTCGGTCCCTTCCTTTGGTAAACCCCCCGGCTTTTCCCTGCCATTGCGCGAACAAACGGTGCAAAGGTATTTGCCTTGTGGTAAATACCCCCAAATTACGGTGCATGGGCAATATATATTCATCGTTGGCCAACGCCATTGTTACACCTACAGAAATGGCTTCCTGCCCAATCCCGCTAAACCATTTGGAGACTTTTCCCTGCCGTAAAAGAATCAGCATTTTTTCTTCTATCATCCTGGACTTGAGCATGTTTTTGTACAGCTCCAAAAGTATTTGGTTACTTATAAAACGGTTGTCGTAATCAAATGGATATGAAATAGATGGTTTTGAGATCATAACTTGGCGTTTGACTCAAATGTAGAAAAAATAATTTTAGCTTTTGTTTATTCTTTTTTGAAATACTTCTTATTTGAAATTGTGGAATAGTACTATAAATCGCTACATTTGTTATATGTGTTAGGCTCTGGCCACTAAAATTTTACAAAGATGAATAAAGTACCCAGCGTAGATTTGAAAGATTTCCTTTCGGACGACCCAGCCCGCAAGCAAAAATTTATTGATGAAATAGGAAAAGCCTATGAAGATATTGGTTTTGTTGCTTTAAAGGGACACTTCTTATCAGATGAATTGATAGACGATTTATATAGCGAAATAAAAAAATTCTTCAATCTTCCGCAGGAAATAAAAGACCAGTACGAAATTGAAGGCATTGGAGGACAACGCGGCTATACTTCTTTTGGGAAAGAACACGCAAAAGGCAGAAAAGAAGGCGATCTAAAAGAATTTTGGCATTTTGGGCAATATGTGGAAGACAACCCAAAGCTGGAAAAAGAATACCCTCCCAACGTTGCAGTTAAGGAACTCCCCAAATTTAACGAAGTGGGAAAAGAAACCTATAAGCAACTGGAAAAAACCGCCAAATATGTTTTAAGGGCATTGGCGTTGCATTTGGACCTTGAAGAAACTTATTTTGACAAGTACATAAAAAACGGGAACTCCATTTTGCGGCCTATTCATTACCCGCCCATTATTACAGAGCCAAAAAATGCCGTAAGGGCCGCAGCGCATGGCGATATTAATTTGATTACGCTGCTAATGGGCGCCCAAGGACGCGGACTACAGGTGCAAAACCACGAAGGGGAATGGATCGATGCTATTGCAGAACCCGATGAATTAATGATCAATGTTGGGGATATGCTATCAAGGCATACCAATAATAAATTAAAATCTACCATACACCAAGTTATAAACCCGCCAAAAGAGCTTTGGGGCACTTCAAGGTATTCGGTACCTTTCTTTATGCACCCCATTAGCGATATGCCATTGGACGTACTCGATAACTGTGTAGATAACGAACACCCGAAATTGTATGAAGATATAACCGCTGGCGAATTTTTACATGAACGGCTTATAGAATTAGGGTTGATAAAAGTATAACGTGAAAATTCATAGTAAACTACCTCGGTGCAAGCACACTAGGCATTGGTAGGAAACAAATTTTTAATTTCGAGGCAAGCCTCGGGGTATTATACCCTTTGGCGGTGCCAATAAAAAGAGTTATGGACGTGGCACAAACCTTTTTTAACTCTTAATTATAATTTTTCGGCAATAAAATAAACAACGATTACGCTTTTATAGCGTAACAATAAAAAGGAATACAAAATAAACATGGACTTACAAGATCAATTGAAGAATCTATTTCCAGAGCATGATTTTCAAGAAGAAAACCACGATGAAGGGACTGAAAATAGCATTTGGATGCAGGAAGCTCCCCTACTTTGTAAGTATGAAAAAAGAAAAGGCAAACCAATAACCATAATAGACGGTTATACCGGGGCCACAGAAGATTTTAAAACATTGGCAAAGGAGCTCAAAACAAAATTGAGCGTTGGAGGCTCTTTTAAAGATGATAAAATTATTATTCAGGGTGATTTTCGTGATAAAATCATGGAAATGCTAAAAGAAAAAGGATTTAAGGTAAAAAGGGTCGGTGGTTAATAAATTGTACCGAAATGCATTTGCATCGATTTAACATGCTTTGGTATTGCATTTTGTATGATAATTAATACATTTACCTTCCAAATCTATTAATTAAATGGCTAAAACACTTCATATTACAAACGGAGACAGCTTTACTTCCATATTAAAGAAGCTGGATATTTCAGGTGATATTATAACTTGGCGCGAGATGCTGTGCGAAGGAAAAACTATTAACGAAGTTGGTAGTGAGTCTTTTTGGCGCCAACGATACGAGTTTTTAAACAGGGCATACAAAATAAGTAAGGATACCTTTATAAACCGTACCCTAAAAGAATATAGAAATTTATGCAATCAAAAAAGCCAAGAAGAAATTGTACTCTGGTTTGAATACGATTTATTTTGCCAGGTAAACATGATTGCCGTTTTAAGCTGGCTAAAGAAAAACCGGCCCGATGCCGATATTTTTCTTGCTTGCTCGGGAAATCAGGATAATTCAGAAAAATTATACGGCCTTGCCGAACTTTCAAAAGAACAATTAAAAAAACTCTACGAAAACAAAGTCCTGCTCTCCAAAGACGATATTGAGTACGGGGACTATATATGGCAATTGTATTGCGAGAACAACCCGATAAGACTTCAAAATGCAATAAAACAAAACCAAAGTCAGCTTTCCTATTTATCAAAAGCCATTGAAGCACATTTACACAGGTTCCCAAGCTTAAAGAACGGCTTAAACGAATTGGAAAACAAAATGCTTCAAAAAACAATACAGCAAAAACCCGAATCGAAAGATCAGTTGGTCGTAGAAATGCTAAAAGATCAGGGTTTATATGGTTTTGGAGATATGCAATTTACCAAAATGGCCAATAGCTTAAGACCATTGTTTAGATCTTTTAACCCTGCAAAACTTACAAAAACTGGAGTCAAAGTAGCCGAAAAAATAGAAAATTATTATCCAAACATACGCAACGAAAAAGAATATTTAGGAGGTACACCAAAATATTCTTTTTTATTTTTAGATGATTCTTCACAATTGCTAAAATTATAAAATGGGTAATAGTATTGCTGATTCTGAATTGATACTGAACGCAGACGGCAGTATTTATCATTTAAACATTTTACCAGAAGACATTTCGCCTACCATTATTACCGTAGGCGATCCGGACCGGGTTGCGCACGTGTCTAAACATTTTGACCGTATTGAAATAAAAAAGCAAAAACGCGAATTTGTTACCCACACTGGATACATTGGCAAAAAGCGCATTACGGTTATTTCCACGGGAATAGGCACCGATAACATTGATATTGTTTTGAACGAACTGGATGCCTTGGTCAACATAGACTTTAAAACCAAAACTGTTAAACAGAAACTCCGGTCGCTCGATATTGTCCGTATTGGAACAACCGGAAGCATTCAACCGGAAATTCAAGTAGACACTTTTCTCATGAGCGAATATGCCGTTGGTTTTGATAGCCTTTTGCATTTTTACAAAAGCAGGCATGTTCAGCAACAAGAAATTCAGCAAGAAATTATTAAACAAACAAACTGGAACAAGGACAAATCGGTTCCCTATGTTGTAAAGTACGACGAGGGACTGGGAAAAAAATTGCTTTCAAAGAAAGTTCAACTTGGCTTTACGGCTACCAATGTTGGTTTTTATGGGCCGCAATCGCGTAAGCTGCGCCTAGATACCCAAGACCCGAGCCTAAACAATAAGCTTGCTGCATTTAAATTTAAAGGGTTAAAAATTACCAATCTGGAAATGGAAACTGCCGGAATTTATGGGCTTTCCAAATTGTTGGGGCATAAAGCCGTTTCCATGAACTGTATCTTGGCCAACCGTGCCAAAGGAACTTTTTCTAAAAACCCGGAAGCCGCTACCGAAAAGCTTATACAATACACCCTGGACAAAATAGCATCAATACAATAATTATAGCAAATGCATGAAATTTAATAGATTTATCAATAGTGCTGTTAAAATTATAAAATATACAGCTATTTACTATTTATCGGTAAAGATGATTGTATTTGCAATAGCAAAAATTTTACGGTTACAATTTACTATACCTTATGTAGACTCTTATACGCCTTTAGCTGAACTTTCTGGACATCAACATATGTGGTCATTTTTTGGAAGATCGTATAGTTATAATCTATTCATCGCGATTTCCGAATTGTTAATAGGAATACTTATTGTATCAAAAAAAACAAGGTTAGTAGCTTTATTACTATGTTTTACGGTTTGTTTAAACGTAGCCATATTAAGTTTTGGATTTAATATCTACTTTGCCCAATGGCATGCAGTTATGGACCTTCTTATAACAATGGCATTCTTAAGCCATTATGTTCCGGATTTATACAAGTTTTTTATACAAAACGAAGGGAAAATTTATCAAACAAACAAGAACAAAACAGCTACAATTAAATTGTGGCTCCCATACATTATCATAATAACGCTTACTTCTGTCTATTTCATCTTTTGGTACAATTACACAAGTCCCCAAACAAGTAATAAAATTGCAGGAGCTTACGAAGTAAAAAGTATAAAAATAAATGATTCCACAATCTATTTTAAAAAAGGAAAGGTGGGGATAAAACCCATGCTTTTTTTAGAGCAATATAATGCAGCTGTTTTTTCAATCGAAGATTCTATTTATTATGGGTCATATTATCAAAATAATGACACTTTGAGAATTGCAATTAAAAACCCAGCAATTAAGAGTATGGAGTTTATGAATGGAATTATAAAAAATGATAGTATTATTGCAGGAAAAACAAGAAATAATGAAAGTGACTTTCAGTTATTTTATAAAAGAATTAGCAGTAAACATAATTATTTAAATGGTTTATAATGAAAAATATACAAATTGTCGGGGTACCAGAACATTTTAACCTACCGTGGCATTTGGCCATTGAAGAAGGCGCTTTTGAAGAACGGGGAATAGATTTACAGTGGACAGATGTCCCGGAAGGAACGGGGAAAATGTGTACAATGCTCCGTGAAGGCAAAACAGATATTGCCGTGATTTTAACCGAGGGAATCGTAAAGGATATCGTGGCCGGAAACCCGTCCAAAATAGTGCAGGTTTTTGTTCAGTCGCCATTATATTGGGGCATTCATGTTGGCAAGACATCTGTACACAATACTCTTGAAGACTTAAAAGGCAAAAAAGCGGCCATTTCCAGATATGGTAGCGGCAGCCACTTAATGGCTTACATAAACGCCGACAATAACGGTTGGAGTTACAATGATTTGCAATTTGAGGTCATAAACAACCTACAAGGTGCAATCGATGCACTGACCAACGGGACCGCCGATTATTTTATGTGGGAACATTTTACCACAAAACCAATTGTAGACAAAGGCATTTTTAGACGAATAAGCGATTGCCCCACCCCATGGCCATGTTTTGTTATTGCCGTAAGAGACGAAGTACTTAAAAAAAGCCCGGCAATTGTTAAGCATGTTCTGGAAGTTATAAATGTTTATACTTCCGATTTTAAGGATATCCCGAGCATTGATAGAATGCTTGCAAATAGATACAAGCAAAAGGTTCAGGACATTCAGGAATGGCTTTCCATTACACGGTGGAGCCAAGAAAACATAGCGCCCATAACGGTTAAAAATATCCAAGAACAGCTGGTAAAGCTCAATATTATTGAAAAATCGGTTCCCTATTCAGAAATCGTTACCAAATTATAGGCTCCTTTTTGCTGTCCAGTAAAATAGTATTGCATTTGCTAAAATGATTGTTGCCAAACCAATAACCCCTATTGGCACTTAACGGCGATGGATGCCCCGATGTTAGCACATAATGTTTGTTGGTATCTATTAACCTTGTTTTTTGTTTGGCATAGCCGCCCCAAAGCAAAAAAACAACCCCTTGCTTATTGTTCGAAATGGTTTTAATAACGGCATCTGTAAATGTTTCCCAACCTTTTTTCTGGTGGCTCCCGGCCTGATGCGCCCTTACCGTTAATGTTGCATTTAGCAACAAGACCCCTTGTTTTGCCCAAGGCTCAAGGTTCCCACTTTTTGGATACGCCTTGCCAACATCGTTTTCTTGTTCCTTAAAAATATTTATAAGCGATGGCGGGTGTGCAATGCCATCGTTTACGGAAAAACACAGCCCGTTTGCCTGATTCGGCCCATGGTAAGGGTCCTGCCCTATTATAACCACTTTTACTTCATCAAAGGGGCAATAATCAAAAGCAGCAAACACCTGTTTCCCGGGAGGATAGCACGTGTGTGCGGTATACTCTTGCTTTACAAAAGCTGCAAGCTGTTCAAAATAAGGCTTTTCAAATTCATTTTGCAGTTGTGCTTTCCAGCTTTCGGCAATTTCGACATTCATGTGCATCCGTTTTTAAATGTAAATATAGTAGTTTACATTTTTTCAACTTACTTCTTCTATCAGAAATGTTTAGCAGCACTATTATAGATAAAATTTAATTGACTTTTTAAACTTTTTCACCATTCCTTCCTATAACTTAACAACTTCATAACCCGATAGCTTTATAACCTGAGTTCGATTATTATAACTCCAAATTAGTATGTAAATTTGCCTGCTTTAAGTATCGGTTAGGATTAATTATGAATAAAATACACGAAAAAACTTTACAGGACCTGGAATTTTCTAAAGTACTCCAACAAGTATCGGCTTTATGCAGTACGGAAATAGGAAAAGAAAGCGCCTTGAAAATAACTCCGTACAGAAAAAAAGGCGACTTATTGGCTTCATTGGCCTTGACGAACGAATATCTGGCCTCTTTTGATAATGAAAACACCATTCCTAATCATTATTTCGAACCCATTTCAAAAGAAATCCAACTATTGGGAATCGAAAATACCCTTGTGGAAATAGAAGGATTTAGAAAAATTGCTTCCATGTCGGCCACTACAAACAGCCACATTCTTTTTTACAAAAAATTTCATGAATATTATCCAACCTTGCACGAAAAGGCACAAGAGATTGAATATACAAAGGAGATTATTCAAAAAATAGATGAAGTAATAGACCGCTTTGGAGAAATTAAAGACGATGCATCTGATGCCCTGTACAAAATACGAAAGGAAATGGGATCGGTCCGTGCAAAAATCAATCAAAGTTTTGCAGGTGCCTTAAGCACATATTCCTCGGCCGGATTGCTAGACGACATACGGGAAACGGTTATAGACAACCGCCGGGTGCTGGCCGTAAAAGCCATGTACCGAAAACGTGTAAAAGGTGGCATTATGGGAAATTCCAAGACCGGGAGTATTGTATACATTGAGCCTGAAGCCACAAAAGAATACAACCGCGAACTGAACAACCTGGAATACGAAGAGAAAGAAGAAGTTCAAAAAATATTAAAAGAACTTACCAATTTTTTAAGGCCCTACAAACCCCTACTAATTGATTATCAGCTATTTTTAACATTAATAGACACGGTTTCGGCCAAGGCAAAATATGCCAATAAAATGGGCGGCCTATTGCCAAAAATAAATAACGATAAGCGTTTTAACATTATAGATGCCTACCATCCGCTTTTATATTTAACCAACAAAGCCAAAGGGGAAAAAACATATCCACAGACCATAGAATTGCATCAGGAAAACAGGATTATCGTTATAAGCGGTCCCAATGCAGGTGGTAAAAGTATTACGCTCAAAACAGTTGGCTTATTGCAGGTAATGCTACAAAGTGGTATGCTCGTCCCGGTACACGAACGGAGCGAAATGTGCCTTTTCGACAGAGTCCTTACCGATATTGGCGATAACCAGTCCATAGAAAACCATTTGAGCACATATAGTTACCGTTTAAAAAACATGAATTTTTTCCTTCGGAAATGCAATAGCGAGACCTTATTCTTAATTGATGAATTTGGTACCGGAAGCGATCCCGAACTTGGTGGAGCCCTAGCTGAAACTTTTTTGGAGGTTTTTTATGAGCGGGAAGCCTTTGGCATCATTACAACGCATTATGCAAATCTTAAAATGTTGGCAAACGAGTTACCTCATGCCATTAACGCAAATATGCGATTTGATAGCCGCACGCTGGAACCCGTATTTAAGCTGGTATTGGGCGAGGCCGGAAGCTCCTTTACTTTTGAGGTTGCACAAAAAAACGGTATTCCCTACAGCCTTATTAACCGTGCAAAAAAGAAAATTGAACGCGGAAAAGTACGCTTTGATGCCACCATTGCCAAACTGCAAAAACAACGTAGCAAGATGGAAAAAACTTCTTCGCAGTTAAAAGAGGAGGAAGTAAAAGCACGGGACGGAGCAAAACGTATGGAAGAACTTAATACAAGGCTAAAAACAAAATTGGAAAGTTACCAGCAGTTGTACGACCATAATCAACGGATGATTTATTTGGGAAATAAGGTCAACGATATTGCAGAAACTTATTTTATCGACAAAAAAAGGCGCCCGTTAATCTCAGAATTCCTCCGGATTGTTGAAACTGAAAATTCCAAGCGCAAAAAGGAATCGGCCGCAAAGAAAAAAGCAGCACGTGCCAAGAAAAAAGAAATCGAAGCCGAAGTGCAAAAAGAAGTGAAAATTATCCGCCAGAAAAAGAAAAAGGAGAAAACCGAAAAAAGCAAACAGCCCGAAAAACCAAAACCTGTATTAAAAATTGGCGACCGTGTACGGTTAACCGACAGTAAATCGGTTGGCAGCATCGATTCCATTGAAAAAAACAAGGCCATTGTAAATTATGGCATATTTACCACCAGTGTAAGTTTGGACCAACTAGAATTGGTAGAAGCCAAAAAGAAGTAACCACATTCTATTAATTCCAAGAAGTTATACTCTGACTTAAATAAAACTTGGTGTGGAAACCTTTGCTGGGCAATTTCATTTTTTTGATTGAAGTATTGATTTTTGTGCAAAAACTTAAATGAATACCAATTATTATAAAAAAATGCTAAAAATCCTATCCAATTTTTCTACATTTGATAGTTATAAATTACTAACTATTTACGCATCACTATGAAATTTACACACTTAAAACGTGCCATAAAAACGTTTATGGCCTTCTCGTTCATTCTATTATCTGCTTGTGGAAACAATGCGTTTCAAGACAAATTTGGCGGCCTTGCACTGTATACCGTAAGAGACGATATGGGAAAAAACACAGAAGTAACTTTAGACTCTGTCGCAAATGCAGGTTACAAATATGTGGAAGCTGCCGGGTACAACAACGGTAAATTCTATAATATGACGCCTGAGGCCTTTAAAAATTTATTAGCTGAAAAAGGTTTAACCCCCATAAGCACACATCAGGGAAGCGCTACTTTGGATAATATCGACCAAGAAATTGCCGATGTTAAAGCTGCTGGGTTTACCTATTTTGTAATCCCTGTTCCGCCAATGGGGCATTTTAAATACAATGCCGAGACAAAAACAATGGGCATGGATCCAGATTTGGATTTTATGGTTAACTTCTTAACTACCGTAGGCAAAAAATGTAAGGAAGCCGGTTTGCAACTATTGTACCATAATCACGATTTTGAATATAAAAATAATGAAAACGGAATTGTTCCCATTGAGTACTTTTTGGAAAATACCGATCCGGAATACGTGAATTTTCAAATGGATATTTTTTGGGTAACAAAAGCCGGGGCCGATCCCGTAAAATATTTTGAAAAATATCCGGGAAGGTTTAAACTATGGCATGTTAAGGACATGAGCAAAGACGGTAAATTTGCCCCCGTTGGGGAAGGCACCATCGATTTTGGTAAAATCCTGGCCAAAAAAGAACTTTCCGGAATGGAATATTACCTGGTAGAGCAGGATCAAACTTTTTACCATACTCCGTTGGAAGCCATTAAAATAAGCCATAACGGACTTAAAGAGTTTGGATTTGAATAAAAATCGTTTCAAACTCATTTAAATATTAAGAAGGTGTCTAAAATATCTTTATCTCACTAATATTTAGTGTTGAAAAAGATATTTTAGACACCTTCTTTTCGTACTCCTTTGAGCATGATCCCAAGCCGGAAAGCAAGAGAATCGGCATCATATTTGTCACGCATTTCAGTTCCTTTCTTTCCGTATTTTTCAATAAGGATATCTTCAAAATTTGTTAAACTATTCATATCAACTATTTTTTTCTTTTAAATATTCTTTTTTTAATTTCTCAGCAAGTTTGATTTCTCTTTTTGGTGTCTTTTGAGTTTTCTTTACAAAACATCAAAAAGGATACCCGAATGCAAAGTTGAGAATAGGATGGCTTAAATCGAAATTATAGCGTTTTTCGTAGGGCTTGTGTATGGGAGCAGCCAGATCGAAACGAATTACAAAACTTTGGATATCCACACGCAATCCAGCGCCCACGCCCACGCCCAGCTCTTTTAAAAACCCGGATGAAATTTCGCCACCGGGTATTGCAGGATTTTCTTTAAGCAACCAAACATTCCCGGCATCGGCAAACAAGGCACCTTTTACATAAGAAAATATTGGAAACCTATATTCCAAATTGGCCTCTAAGCGTATGTCTCCAGTTTGGTCGAGGTACGATCCGCTCGAATCTGTATCGTCGTCATCATTATTATCATCATCAATTCTGTATGTTCCGGGCCCCAATGATCGAATTCTAAAAGCCCTAACGCTAAAAGGGCCTCCAGCATAATATTGCTCCGAATAAGGCATACTGATGGAGTTTCCATAGGCATACCCAATCCCCCCAAAAATACGGGCTACAAGAGCCTGCTCGCTGTCAATTCTATATTGATATCTAAAATCGACATCAGTTTTAACAAATTGAGCATATTCGAGCCCGAATATCTTTTTTTTACCTTCTTCATCTGGTTTCCCGGCCATTAAATTCAGCAGGTTTCCGGCTATTTTAAAATTGGTAGAAAAATAAATGGGGTTCCGTTTTTTGGTATTCGATATTTCGTTGTACACAAAATTATAACTGAGACCCGCTATAAATTTTTGTTCAAAACTGTTCTCTAAAAAAGGATTATCTATTAAAAGCTGGTCAAATTCTTCCGAAGTATTGTACAAACTGCTATAATTAAGCCCAATGGGAATTAATTCATGATATACATACCGATTGGCATTCCATGTATACCCAAAATTGGTAATAAAAGATGTTGATGTATAAAATTCTTCCCTGTTTAGATATTCCACGCCAACGGTAATTTTGGTTTTTGGTACCTCGTAATCAAAGCCAAGGTCAAACTTGAGCGGAAATAAAATACGGGGAAAAATAAGATCGGTCCTAAACCCCAATTGCGTACTGGTAAGGCCAGCATCGTCTGTTCCTCCGGCAATTTGCTTTTCGTACCCAAAGCTTATGGTGGTATTAAATATTTCGCCACCCTTAAATAGGTTCCTGTTGGAATAACTTAGCGCCAAGGCGGGACCAACGTAATTATTCGACTTTGAATTGGCCTGTACCTCTGCCCGCAACGAATGTTTGTTCATTGGCGATAAATATATTTTGGCATCCAATAAACCTAAAGAATCACCTTCCTGAAACGGTTTTGCATCTTCAAAACGTATGGTGGTGTATTTATATGTGCCTATTTTAGACAAGCGGTTACTTGTGTATTTAGAACGTGTTGGGTTATAATATTGCCCTTTCTCAAACAAAACAAAAGGTGCCAGACGCTTGGGCTTGAAAAAATTGGTGCGCTGTATGTAATCAATTCCATTATAATGAATGGTATCCTTTGGAAGCGAATCGTTGTTCACCGAATAATCGGTGTAGACCTCAACGGAGTTTAACTTATATGGAATTTTTGACTTTCCCGGAACCTCATCCTTCATCTTTAAAAACAAATCGAATTTTTTTTGCTCGTATTGATTGGTGTCGGCTTCAAAAATCAAGAAATCATCATTAAAATTGTAATATCCCTTGTCCTTTAAATAATCGTCTATGCGTTCGCGTTCATCTTTAAGCAAGTCCAGGTCAAACCGTGTTTTTTTATCCAATAAAGTCTCGCTCATGGAAGTTTGAATACTGTCGTAAATTGCCAAACTATCGCTTTCAATAGTGTAGGTTTCCAATCGGTATGGCTCGCTAACACTTACATTATATTTTGCCGTAGCCCTTTTCTTTTTTTTATTTACTTCGGAAGTAATACTGTTTTTGTAAAAACCACGATTCTCAAGACGGTTATTCATAAGGTCTTCGGTTTTTTGAACGTCCACATCTGATAAATACACGGGCTCCTCCCCTATTTTTTTATTGAAAAACCTATTGATAAACCCCGGATTTTCTTTTTGAGATTTATAATGTGAAAGCAAACCCCACCGAACCCCCAAAAACCTAGAGTTGGGCTCGGGACGTAACAAGCCGTTTAATTCTTCTTCAATTTTCTTTTTGTCTTTTATTTTTGTTTCGGTCTCCAAATCTATTTCCCCTCCTGTATAAAGTGCCTCATCTTCGGGAATATATTTGTTTACACTGCAAGAAACCCCTAAAAAAATGGCCAAAAAACAGAAAAATAGCTGTATATGCCTTTTGTTTATCCATTTTATAATGAAACAATAAAGCAATCCTGTTGCAATAAACAATTGCATAAAATATTTATATGCATGAAAAATCTTTTCCAACTATTCTTTTTTATTTTTTTCTGATTTGGTGCCGCCTTTGTCTTTTATGTCTTCTTCCTTATTCTCCTGCTTGGCCATTTCTTCTTTTATGCTGCGCTCCCAAAGTTCTTTAAACTTATTAAATTCCTTATTGAAGATAAAGGATATTCCGGTAACTATAAGCTCCCCGTCAATAATACTTTCAAATTCGTTCTTGCGGTAGCCCCGCAACCTAAAACGTCCGTCTTGAGTAATTAAATACTCCAGGCCTACATTCCCGATAACGGGTGCATTTCCATCGGCGCGCTGGCTGCTTCCCTGAATGTCTACTTCACTTCCTACCTGGACCACCAGCCTGTCGTTAAACAGGCTTTTGCTGGCATTTACGTCTAATTCGGTGACGTCTTGTGGGGATGAGGATTGATAATTGGTATAACTATCTAGTCCAAAGTCAAGCTGAATGCCCGAATTTCCCATTATTTTATCAGAAAAGGTATTGAGCTGGTCCGACAAGACTTCGTTTACATTATCTCTGGCAATCGAAGCCGGCCCGCCTGCACTTCCATCGCTTCCCGAAGTGGGAAAAAACCTGTTTAACACCAATAACGAGAATACCTGCTTGTTAAGTTCTTCTTCCCTGCCATTTAATTCCTGAATATAGCTATAAACACTACCGCTAAGTGCTCCTTGCTCGTTTTCCGGCATATCCAGCTGAAACGAAAGTTCGGGGGTCAACAATTCGCCGTCTACGTTTAAGTATACAAGAAATGGCAATTTTTGACGGTATGCGTTTATTACTTCCTGACTCTGTCCCGTGGTCTGGGTCGTCATCAAGGCAGATGCCGAGGTTTCTACCTTGTAAATAGCCTTGATATCGAGCTGTGCATTGTATGGATCGCCGTTCCATGTAATGGTGCTCCCGGGAGAAATATCAAACTTACGCTTAACAATGTTGTAAAGACTAGCTTCATAATGGCCGTCGGCTACTTCATAAATACCCGAAAGTGTTATTCTTCCGTTGGTTTCCATGATGAAGTTGAAATCCCCTTTCCCGGATATTTGCAGGTTATCGCCGGTTCTTTCATCCACAACAATACGGAAAACCGAGCTTTTATCAACAGCAATTGAAGCATCTATATTTAAACCCTTTAAAATGGCAATGGCATTTTCCTTTTCGGTTTTACGGGTCAGTATATCGTTTTCATTTTTCTTGTTCACAAAAATTACCACGCCTTCGCGCTCGGTAATGTCCAGTTGAGATTCGGGAACAATAAAGGTAAAAGTAGAACCGTCGTTAATTTTTAAATCTCCTGTAATTTCTGGAGTTTCCAAGTTTCCTTTTATGGCAATATTGGTGTTCAGGCTAACTTTTCCATAAAAAAGGTCGTTATCTTCACGGGTAGAATTAAGTACTCTAAATTTATCGGCTTTTAACGATAAATCAAAGCCCGGATTGGTAATTTCTTCTGTTTCTATGGAGCCGTCGAGGGTAAAAGGATTGTTGGCTTCATCCTTAATTTCTATATTATCCATGTAAAAGCC
This sequence comes from Galbibacter sp. PAP.153, assembly GCF_037029175.1. NCBI lineage: Bacteria > Pseudomonadati > Bacteroidota > Flavobacteriia > Flavobacteriales > Flavobacteriaceae > Galbibacter > Galbibacter sp. PAP.153. The sequence goes on from NZ_JAZEUN010000001.1 coordinate 24,590, forward strand.
TGCATTATCAAATGTAACAGACTCATTGTCAATGCTAAAAGACGAATTTAATTGGGTAACCAACATTTCTATTCCTTCAAAATTTAAAGATCCTTTATATATTGGTTCTGCCGTGGTTCCCGTAAGTTTAATATCGCCGGTAATACTGCCTTTGGCATTGGTGATGTCTCCGCTGGAAAAACCTTCAATTGCCTTCATTTTTAAATCATTCAAGGCCAAGTCCATATTTAATTGAGCCCCGGTTTTTGCAGCTTTGTACGCCCCTTGTAGATCTAGGTCTATGTTCCCTTCCTTTAGGGCTAAATTAAAATTGTATTCGTTGTAATTAATAGACGAAGCATCCAACGATAACCTTCCCAAGGGTACCGACAATACTTCGAGATCCTGTATTTCCATATCTGCCTGAATTCCGGCATCGGCAAAAGGGTCTTCAATGTTAAAATTGCCTTTCATGATTCCCTTTGCAACGGGTTCTTCGGGATTTAAAATGCTTAAAATTGTATTCAACCTAAAGTTTTCAAATAAAGCCCCAAAGGTTTCTTTGTTGTTTTTTGATGTTTTTTTTGATAGACTTACCCGCTGCCCTTGATTGTTTAACACAAAATCTTGTATATCGATGTAATTATTGGCATAAACAATTAAATTGTCCTCTGGAATATTCCAAGATTGCCTGTTTAAAATTAACGCTTTCGGGTCTATATGCAATTGAAGCGTGTCGTTTTTAAAAGAGGCTTCAGAATTTATGTAAGCCAATGTTTCTTCGTTGCTCGTGCTGTTGAAATTAAGTAGCAGTTTTTTATTGTTGAAAGTTCCTTTGAGCAAGGTTTCATCAACCGAAATAGAGCCCGAAGCTATTTTTTGCCATCCAAAATCAAATTTTAAACTATCCTGAGCCCCGTCCAGGGTAAAATTTAAACTATCAATTTCGCTTTCATTGTATTTTATGTAAGGTGCATTTAAGTTAGCTTTCAATAATTTACGGCGTTGATTAAAAGCAATATCCATACTAATAGAATCCAAGGCTTCCAGGCCGGGCAAATATACTTCGCTTAAAATAGGGGTTTGCTTTATGTTTACCTCCATGTTTAATGCAACATTCCCCTTTTTTTGAAGGCTGTCGGTGTATATACTGTCTTTCCAATAACCGTTTATTTGCCGTTTCAAAGCCTCGGCAATTACATCTGGTGCGGCATTTGCTTTCAGTTTTGCCAATAGCATTTTACTATTTACCTCCAAAAAGGTGCTGTCTTGCTTGGCAAGGGCGTTTAAATTTATGTCGCCCATATTGTAAGATTGGTTTTTATAAACCGTAATTCCATTGGTTATGGCGGCATCCAGAGTAAAGTCTGAAGGATTCCCAACTATATCGGCATTAAGCTTGAACCCGGTGCGCACATCGCTTTTGGTAATGCCCAATTTATAAAGATCGGCTCCCTTTAAATCCAGCAATACATTTATTTTAGAATGTACGCTGTCTAAGTCCATTTTGGTATTCATGTCCAAATCCAAGTTTTCATCACTAAAAATCAAATGTATGTTTCCAATACCATTTTTCATTTCGCCGTTAAGTTTTAAGTTGGAAAGGTCGTAACCTGCATAAGTAAGAGAATCGAAATTAGACTCCAGAACGGCATCCAAAGAATTTAAACTCTTGCCGCTCCCATTGGCCGTTATGTTAATGGACAGCGGACCTATTTTTTCATTTTGAAGTATTTTGGCCAAGTTTAAGTTTTCTGTTTCCAGCTTCATATCAAAACCAATGGAGCCTTCATCAAAATATTTAGCGTTTACATCAATATTTCCGTCAGAGGTTTGCAACAAAGCATTTGCGGTAACCGCATTAAAACCGCCGGACAGCATTCCCGTTAAATTTAACGTATCGGGGAGCACCACGCCCAATTCTTCATCGGTAAAAAAAGTATTGATATCTTTCTTTATCGTATTTGCCTTAATAGCCGGAATATCGAGCAAAAGGCTATCTGTTTCGGTTACGTTTTTTATGTTTCCAGAAAAAGAAATTGCCGTGTTTGGGCCCCATTTTAAATTGGTCTTGGCAATATCCATATTGTCAAGTGTTCCCGTCATGCCCAAAGCCCCGTCTATTTTTTTGGTGGCCAACGAATCTATTATCCTGTTTTTTGAAAGTTCCGGCTGAAAGTAATACGCATCCTTTAGGTCCAAATGAAGCATTGGCAGTTGTAGATTGAGCCTTGTAGCTTCAAAATTGTTCATTAACTGATGCATTGAAGCATATTTCATGGCAAATTGCCCTTCAAAATCACTTCTTCCCGTTGCTACTTCTATTTCTTTTAAAGACAAATTCTCATCGGTCAAATCCAATTGGAAAGCCGTTTTTATCAATTCAAAACCATTGTGCTCCGTAAAAGAAAGCGTATGAAGGTCCATGCCGGCCTTTGACGGTCGGTAAGAAATAGCTTCGGCCAGAAAATTAAATTTTTTGAGTTGAATATCAGACGGGTTAAACCCTTTAACGGTATCTGTTGCCGAACGGGTTACGTAATTTAAACTGTTATTCTCTAAGTCGATTTTATCAATTTTAATATCCCATTCCGGCCATTTAAATGCATTGTTTTTTTTCTTCTGAAGAGTATCTGTAGTAATTTCTGCCTCAGATTGATAGGCTATTTGGCTGTTGCTCAACATAAATTCTTCCAGCAAAAGGGAATTGGTACTTAAATCCAGTTTTGGCATTGTAATGGCCAAATCTCCAATTACAACAGTTGTAGAAATTTTATCGGGTAGAGATTGGTACCTTGCCTGTATATTTTTAAACTGAAAATCGTTTAGTTTTATAAAAGGAAGTACTGTTGAAGCAGTATCTTCGGTTTTTTCAGCAAAAGGTTTTGTTTGTACATAACTTACATTGGCATTTTCAAATTGAAGCGCATCCACATCGAACTTCATTGCTTCCAAGTCGAAAATGTTTATTTCGGTTTCCAGAAATCCAATATTTATTTTGGAGTCAATGCCCGTAAATTGGTCGTCGTAAAGTGCATTGATATTTTTCAATTGAATATTCTCCAATTTTATTTCTGGCGATTGGGAAGTAGTATCAACCGATGCCGTGTCGGCCGGGGAAAATGCATCAGTTATAAAATCGAAATTAAAAGTACCTGCGGAATCCCTTTTAATATTGGCTTTTAAGCCATTCCAATTTACCGATTTTATATTGATTTCGGTTCCCCTTATCAATGGAAGGAATGCAAGCGAGGCTTCCAAGTCCTTAGAAAAAACCAATGTATCGCCTTTTTGGTCTTCTACATAAAATCCTTCTAAAGAAATATTCCCACCAAAGGTTATAAACAGCCTGTCTATGGTTACTTTTGTGCCTATTTTATCGGATAAATAAGTAACGGCCTTGCCAACAATTATATTTTGTCCCCAAGGGCTTCTAATAAAAAGAACCAATGCACAAAAAAGTAATAATAATACCGCTAGAATTCTTAGAAGGATCCTTAAAATTCTAGACTTTATAAATTTTTGTTTTTTTGGCATATAAATTCATCCTTACTAAATATAAGGTTCTAAACAAATATACATCGCTTAAAAACATTATGAAAGAGAATTAAAATAACTATAACAGTCTATTTCATTTTAACAATAATAAATTCGGAGCGTCTGTTTACATCGTGTTGTGCTTTGGTACATGGCACATTATTAGCACATTCGTTCAAGAGTCTTGATTCTCCATAACCAATGGCGCTTTCTATGCGTTCGGGCTCTATTCCACGGGAAAGAATATAATCGCGCGTAGATTTGGCACGCTTGTCAGATAATTGCATGTTGTAGGCATCGTTACCACGGGAGTCGGTATGCGACTCTATTTTAATAACCATGCCGGGGTATTCTTTCATAACGTTTACTATGGTATCCAGCGATTCTATTGCGCGTGGCGTAATGTTCCATTTATCGAAATCGAAATAAATAAGTCCGATTTTTATTTTTAAATCATCCCCTTCCCTCACAATAAGCTTATGATTTATCTCTAGCGGAACTTCGTTTACAAAATTGGGTTCCAATAAAGTTTCCACACTTTTTTCGGCAGTATCAAAACTTTCCTTTGCAGCTATTACATTGTATGTATGTCCACAATTAACAGGCATATCAAACCGATATTCGCCAACATTGCTCGTTAAGGTACTGTCCAAGACCTTTTCGCCGTCATAAAGTTTAACCGTTACATTTGGTTCTGGGTATTTAGTATCTGAATTTACCACGGTACCCTCTATGGTCTGCATGCACTTTTCATCGCTTCGCTGAAAGGAATAAATATCGTCATCGCCAACGCCACCGGGCCTGTTAGACGAAACATACCCCCTTTGTGTATTTTCATCGACCATGTAAGCAAAATCGTCCAGTTGACTGTTAAGTGGGAGTCCCAAATTTTTAGGTTTGGAAAAACCTTCTTCTGTAACGGTTGCCTCAAAAACGTCCAGTCCGCCATACCCCAAATGTCCTTCAGAAGCAAAATACAGCTTCTTGTCGGTAATAAACGGGAACATTTCCCTGCCGCTTGTGTTTATATTTTCTCCAAGGTTTCTTGGTTCAGAAAAATTCCCTTCTGAAAGGATGTCTACCACATAAATATCCGATTCCCCTATTGTTCCAGGCATATCAGACGTAAAATATAGTTTCTTTCCATCCGGACTTAATGAAGGATGCCCAACCGAATACTCATCACTACTGAAGGGAAGCTCTGTAATATCTTTCCAATTATTGTTTCTAAGTACCGCCCTGTATATTTTTAAATTGTTGGCCCCTTGCGCATCCCTTTTCAACTTACTGTTGGTGTAATTGTTTCTGGTAAAATAAATAGTATCGAATCCTTTTGTAAAGGCCACACTAGCCTCATGGTATTTACTGTTGATGGATTTTGAAAACGAATGAACATTTTTTAGGTCGCCCCCGTTTGAAGTAGTATCGGCAATAAACAGGTTAAGAAAAGGTTGCTCGTTCCAATGGTATTTTCGCGATGTAAACACACTGGAATCCCTTGCAGATGCAAAAACCACATGGTTGCCATAACGAATGGCACCGAAATCGGAAACGGGCGTATTAATGGAAAGCGGGGTTATGTAAAATTGCGGTTGCGTATTTCGTAAAGCGTCTATAAGCTTATCGTTGTTTTTTAGTTGATCGACATTAAATGTAGAATCGTTTAGTTTTTCTGAATAAATCTTCATCAACCCTTTTGCCAAATGATAATCTCCGGTGCCTTCCAGCGACTGTATATACCTAAATGCGTATATGGGTTCAAGTTCGTTTTCATATTTAGAAAACAGTTCTCCATACCATTTTGCCGCACTTTCCATATCCGAATTAAAATAATAGGCATCGCCCAGTCTTTGCAACGTTTCTTTGGAAGTATCGCCTTTTTTTACGGCACTTTCATATTGTTGAGCCGCCCTTTTATACCAAAACCTGTCAAAATTCTTATCGGTATTCCTTTCGTCATCAGTTTGGGCCATAACACTTATACTGAATAAAGAAAAGCATACTAAAATTATGTTGTTGATATATTTCATCTTTCTGTATTTCATTTTATTGTTGGTGAGATATTATGCTGATTTAAAAAAATCTGGGCGACCTTAACTTTTTCTTATTTGATATAAATTCAAACCTTAAAAATATCTCGTGCGTTCCCGAACTGTAATTTTTCAAATTGGTGGTGGTGGCATCGTAGGCATACCCCAAACTTAAGCCGTCGGTAATCTGGATACCAAACAGTGCGCTAAAAGAATCGCCCCAACGGTATGCAGCACCCAATGTCAACCTGTCGTAAAACATAAAATTGGCAGAAAAATCGGCTATTACTGGAGCGGCAGGCACAAATTTCACCATAAACGCGGGCTTGAACTTTACATTGTAGCTCAAATCAAACACCCTTCCACCAATAAAATAGAAATGCATCCGTTCGGTCCCGATTTTTTCTTCAACATTATCATAATGGTCTTCAGCAAAAAAATTGGGCACCGAAAGTCCTATATATGCTTTTTGTGTATGGTAATAAACCCCGGCGCCAATAGTTGGATAAAATCTGTTGATATCTCCCTGAAAGCTAACGTCCGGGTCCTGATAGTTCCCTTTGCTAAAATCGGCATCAAAAAAACGGCCGCCTCCTTTTAATCCAAACGACAAAAGCTTGTCATTTTCGTCCAAACGAATGGTATAAGAGAAATTTGCATCAATATACAGTTCGTTGGTGGGACCAAGGGCATCGTTTACAATATTCAGGCCCAAACCTACGTTTTTCCCCACCGGGGAATCTATCCCGAAAGTTTGTGTTTCTGGTGCCCCATCTAAGCCAACCCATTGTGTGCGGTATAGGCCAACCATGGACAAATGCCCTCTTGAGCCCGTATAACCCGGGTTTAAACTCATGGTATTGTACATATATTGTGTATACTGCGGATATTGCTGAGCAAACGAAACCGTACTACAGATAAAAGCTACCACAATTATTATATTTCTATATGTATTTCTCATGCGAATGCTGCTTCTTTTTTGCATTTAATTTTTCTTATTTATTGATGTATAACCATCCGGTTTTTGGTTCAGATCCATCACCAAGATCCAAAATGTAATAATAGGTACCTGTCGGTAATACTTTATCGGTAGTTTTTCCATCGGTTGTACCGTCCCAATCGTTATTATAGCCATCTTCGGCATGGACTAAACTTCCCCAGCGATTGTACACTTCCAACCGGTTATTGGGATATTGCGAGATACAGTCAATATGGAAAAATTCGTTTATATTGTCTCCGTTAGGCGAAAACTCATTGAAAATTGTTAAACAATCGGGATCTATGGTCGCTTCTGCCCTGTCGTTATCGGGGTTTATGTCCATTTGATCGACATAAGCAAGTGAAGCAACGTTTACATAATCGTTTACATCGAGCACCTTAACGGTTATTTGTAAGGCTGCCGAGCTATTTCCTGCAATAGATGGAATGGTCCAAATATCGTTCGCCTCATCATAAATTCCAGAAGAAGGTATATTGCTTACATATTCGTATCCCGCCGGCAAGGCATCTTCTATACCTATATTGGTTGCTTCTGTTGTGCTGTTGTTAGTTGCGGTAACCGTAAAGACCACCTGTTCGCCAATGCTTGGTGTTTCGTTGTCAACTGTTTTTTCCATTCCGATATCAATCGAAAGCGGCCCAACAACCACACTTGCTTCATCATCATCGGGGATTCCATCATTAAAATCATCAACATCAAAACCAGTATTCGGGTCACTATCCGGGTCGTCAACATCGCTGGCTGTTATTTCTACCCTGTTGGTAAAATCTTCTACGTTTCCGGTGGGGGCTCCAACCGTTGCGGTAATGTTGAGCGTTTCTGTTTCTCCTTTAGAAATGATATTGTTTAAACGCCAAACACCAGTAGAAGGGTTATAAACTCCAGCAGTGGTAAAATACGATTGGTACGTAAATCCGGCAGGCAACAAATCTGTTACCTCAACTCCGGTTGCATCGCTGTCGCCACTATTTAAAAGATGAATCACAAATTGAATATCATCGCCTATATTCGGACTCTCATTGTCAACTTCCTTGGTTATAGATAAATCGGCCAATCCAGAAGGGAACGGGCTCACGGTAGATTGGTCGTCTTCGTCTTCTACATTGTTGTTCGGTGTAGAATCAGAATCGGTTTGATCCAGGGCAACCAATTCGGCCGTATTTGCATATTGACCACTTTCTAAAACAGTAGCGGTAATCTCCAGAGTAACCAAATCATTTTCTGCTAAACTACCAATATTCCAACCTCCCGTAACTTCATCATACGTTCCGGCTGTAGTTACTGCGCTTACAAACTCGTACCCCGACGGAAGCAAGTCGTTTACAACTACCCCTGTAGCATCACTCGGGCCATTATTTAAAGTTACAATGGTAAATACGATTTCATCGCCTGTTTGTGGTTCCTGGATATTGACCGTTTTTTCAACTTCAATATCAACGGTAACACGTGGCAAGGTTTGTGCCTGGTCTTGATCGTCTTCATCGGCATCGCCATTGGCAGGGGTAGAATCGGCATCCGTTTCGTTGGCAGCGGTTACCTCGGCAATGTTTACATAAGTTCCCGTAGAATTAACACTTACCGTAATATTCATAATCATAGATGTCCCGCTGGTTAATGTGCCCACATCCCAAATTCCTGTTGTAGAATCGTACAGGCCTGCGCTATCGTCAGACACATATGTGTATCCATCCGGTATCAAATCGGTTACCTGAACTCCCGTTGCAGTACTTGGACCGGCATTTTCTATGGTTACTGTGAATATAATTTCATCACCCGTATCGGGGCGTAAAACATTCACTTCCTTTTCTACGGAAAGGTCTATTACCGAAGCCGGGGTTACCAATACTTCGGCATAATCATCTTCTGAAGTATCTCCATTATTCGGTGTAGAATCGGGGTCGGTATTATCAGAAGCCGTTATTTCTGAAGTATTTAAATATTCATTTGCAGTTCCAGCTGAAGCATTTACACTTGCCACAATGGTAAGTGTTTGGCTACCACCCGAAAGTATTGGGGTGCTTATATCCCAAACGCCCGTTGCGGAATTGTAAGTCCCGTTGGTGGCAGTACTTCCAATATATGTAAACCCAACAGGCAAAACATCGGTAACGCTAACGCCTGTTGCAATTCCAGGGCCTTGATTTTCAACTGTTAAAATAAACTGGATATTATCTCCAACATTCGGAGTTGGATTTCCCACTGTTTTGGTTAGCATTAAATCGGCATTATCTACCGGAGTTATTATTACGGTAGATTGATCGTCTTCGGCTTCAACCCCATTGCCGGGCGTAGAATCGGGATCGGGCGCATCGGCGGCTATTAATTCGGCCGTATTTGTATAATTTCCAAGAGCCCTTATACGTGCCGTAATTGTCAATGTAACAATAGCACCATTGGCAAGGTCGCCTATGTTCCATGTTCCCACCGTATCATCGTAATCCCCAACGGAAGCACTTGCGCTTACAAAACTCAGCCCAGAAGGAAGGATATCCCTTACGCTTACCCCAGTAGCATCGCTAATATTAGCCCCACCATTTGGATTGTTATAAACTGTTATTGTATAATTTATCTCATCGCCTATTCCCGGGGTATCGTCGTCTACGGTTTTTACAACTTCAATATCGGTTGGCATACGCGGAACAACAGCCATTTGGGCAAAATCGTCTCCTGTTCCATCGGCAGGTTGAGAATCAACATCTTGTTGGTCGGCAGCAGTTACCTCAGCAGTATTTAAATAAGTCCCCGCTGTATTTACCGTTACATTAAGTTGAAGGAAAACCGTTTCCCCGGCCCCAAGGCTTGGCAAGCTCCATATTCCGGTGCCATCGGTATATGTACCATCGCCCGAAGAAGAAACAAAGGTATATCCATCTGGAAGAAGATCTGTAACTTCAACATTGGTTGCTTCATTGGGTCCATCGTTAGTCAAGGCTATGCTGAATGTAATTTCTTCGCCAACATCTGGCAATAACTTACTTACCAATTTATTTAAGGAAAGGTCGATTAATGTATTTGGAGTTACTTCAGCATCATCAGAATTATTTGTTGTATCGGGATCGGTTTGATCCGCAGCGGTAATCTCGGCTGTATTCAGATAGTCACCAGTGGCATTTACCCTAGCTACAATTATTCCATTGACCGTGGCGCCTACAGGGATATCTTGACCTATAGACCAAACACCCGTTGATCCATTAAAAGTTCCCGGACCGTTGGCTCCTACAAATGTGTAACCGCTGGGCAGTAAGTCGGTTACCTCTACCCCGCTGGCTATAGCCGGCCCATTGTTGGTAATAGTAACCGTAAAACTTACCAGTGCGCCCACATCTTGTGTGGTAACATTCACCGATTTTGTCAATGCCAGATCTGCCGGGAATTGAGGAGTTACTACAATGGTAGCATAATCATCTTCTGTATCATCATTATTTGATGGTTCAGAATCTAAATCAGGTTGATCTTGATCTGTTACTTGTGCCGTATTTGCATAATTTCCGGTAGCGTTAACTGTGGCAACTATATTTAAAGTCTCTGTTCCTCCGGCTGCCAAATCTCCAATTACCCAAGAACCAGAATTTTCTGTATATGTTCCTGTTGAGGCATTGGCACTAACAAATGTATAACCTGTGCTTAATTTATCGGAAACTACCACACTTGTTGCACCAACTATTGTTTCGGGCGGATTATTATTGTTATTGGTTATTGTTACCGTAAAAGTTACATTCTCTCCTACAATTGGAGTTGGATTGTCTACAGTTTTAGCTACTTCTAAATCGACCAATGTTGGGTTGGGTGTTATTTGTACTTCTGCTTGATCGTCTTCACTATCATCGGCATTGTTTGGTGTAGAATCGGTATCTTCTTCATCAGCGCTAAAAACTTCGGCAATGTTTAAATAATCTGCCGTTGGAAGTGGGTCTTCATACAATAAAACTTCGGCTGTGATTTCAATAGTTGAAGTTGCGCCTAACGGAATGCTTCCCACGGTCCAAATACCTGTTGTTTCATCGTAAGCACCACCGCTATTATCTGAAACATATTCCAAACCAGCCGGTAATAAATCTTTTACTTCAACATTGGTAGCATCGCTTGGGCCATCGTTGGTAACATTTAAGGTAAAAATAACATCATCGCCTATGTTCGGAGTAAGATTATCAACACTTTTTGTTAAAGAAAGGTCTATTAACGGAATCGGCGTTACGGATGCTTCGGCATAATCGTCTTCATCTATATCTCCATTTGCGGGCGAGGAATCTGCATCTGGAAAGTCTGATGCTGTTACTTCAGCTGTATTCAAATAATCGCCCGTTACATTAACCGTTGCTTCAATTTGTAAAGTTTCCGTTTTATTAACGCCCAAATTATTAGAAAGCGTCCAAACTCCGGTTCCATCATCATATGTTCCATCTGTCGTTGTAGCATTCACAAAAGTATATCCCGAAGGAAGTATATCGGTAATTTCTACACCGGGAGCTGTTGTAACACCTTCATTTAAAATTGTTAAGGTAAAAATTACATCAGTATTTACTTCCGGATCGGGAATATTAACTGTTTTTGATAGGTTTAAATCAACCAATGGCTCTACGGAAGGATTCACTTGATCTTGATCGTCTTCAGTTGGATCGTTATTGGAAGGCGTGGAATCGATATCATTTTCATTTAAACCCGTTACTTGTGCAATATTGATATATTGTTCTGGATCGGGATTTGCTATTACATTAACGGTTATTGTCAAAGTTTCACTTTGTCCTGCGATTAAATTTCCTATATCCCAAGCACCATTACCTGTATTATATGTTCCTACACTTGGATTGGTTCCTGTAATTGTATACCCAGCTCTAACCAAATCTGTTACAACCACCCCCGTAGCATCGTTTGTACTTGTATTTGCTGCTGTTATGGTAAATGTTATTGTAGATCCCGGGTTTGCAATACCGGTAGGACTGTATTCTTTGGTAACTTCAATGTCTACAAAAGTACCTGCCAATGTTACATTTACAAGTGCTTGGTCGTCTTCTGTTGGTTTGTTATTGTTCGGCGTAGAGTCGGGATCAAATTGGTCACTGGCCGTTATCTGTACGGTATTGGTATGATCCAGCAAACCTCCCGTTCCAGAGTTTACCGTAGCCGTATAATTTAAGGTTAATGTTCCTCCACTTGCAATAGATTGATTTAGCCAAGTTGCCGTATTCCCGCTAGCTGTTCCTCCAGTTACTGTTTCCAGAGTGTAACCTACCGGTAATACGTCTACTATTTCAACTCCGGTGGCATTGCTCGGCCCATCATTGGTTACCACAACGGTAAAAGTTACTATATCACCTACTTCAGGGTTATTGTCATTTACATCTTTTGTAATGCTTAAATCGGCTGCCTGTGGCGTTACAAGGGCATTGTCTTCATCATCTTCACTTTGGTCGCCATCATCGTTATTTGGTGTACTATCGCTATCTACTTGATCCATAGCGGTAATTTGCGCTGTGTTTAAATATTCGTCCACAGTTCCTTGCGGAGCTAGAACTTCTGCCGTAAACGAACCGCTCACCGTTCCTCCTGCCGGTACCGTAAAGCCTGTCCAAGTAACCGTTTTCCCTATAAACGAAGCATTGGCATCTACCGAAACAATATTGAACCCATCGGGTACATAATCCTGTACGGCAACATTGGTGGCATCGGTAGTGCTTTCATTGGTAACGGATAAATTGAAAGTAACGGTTTCTCCTATGTTCGGACTGGCGTTGCTTACCGTTTTAGAAAGTGATAAATCGGTTTGTGTAATGGGCACGGTCAATTCTGTTTCGTCATCATCGGCAATGCCATCGTTTAGGTCGTCTACATCCGTACTCGAATTTGGATCACTGTCGGGATCGTTGTTACTCGAATTTGTTATTTCGGCCACATTGGTATAATTGGTGCCTGTGCTATTGGGAGTTGCTTTGTAAAGTAGCGCACTTGTATAACCGCTGCTTAAAGAAATATTATTCCAGGTGATGGAATTATCGCCCGTATTGTATAGTCCTCCATTAGAAGCAGATCCAGGTATAAATGTATAACCATCGGGGATGGTATCTTTTACGCTAATTTCTGAAGCACTTCCCGGACCATTGTTTACCAAATTTAACCTGAATGTTACTTCTTCTCCAATATTTGCTTCGCTAACGTTTGCCGATTTTGTAAGCTCCAGATCGGCATCCTGCACGGTAACCGTTGCGGTATCTTCATCGTCGTCTGCAATGCCATCGTTTAGGTCGTCTGTATCAAAACCCGTTGCGGGGTCACTATCTGGATCCACTTGATCGGAAGCCATAATCAGTGCCCTATTTTCGTAGTCACCTGTTTTATTTACAGTTGCCTGAAATTGTAACGTTACCGTCTCCCCCAAGGCAATATCGAGGCCGTCCCAATTAACTGCAAGGTTTCCAGAATAATAAATCCCTCCGTTTGTAATAGTGTTCGGTACAAGGGTGTACCCTTCGGGGATTAAATCGGTTACGGAAACCCCTGTAGCATCAGAAGTCCCTGTAAGGTCGTTATTAAAAACTTCAACTGAAAAAGTTACAACATCTCCCGGAGAAGCTGTGCCCGGGGAAACAGATTTGGTCAATTCCAAGTCGGCACTTCCAATAATATCCACTCTAACAACATCTGAAGAACTGGCACAAACGCCATTGAAAATAGTCCATGTAAAATAATAAGTTCCTTTTGAAACATTTGCCACCGAAGAGGAAGGGTTTCCAGGGTTGGTAAAAACGGCCACGGTTGGACCATCTAACATGGACCATTCCCCTATTCCGACCGTCGGGGTATTCCCGGCCATTACCAAAGGCGTAAATTCTGCTATGGTTTGGTTCGGACCAGCATCGGCCGTTGTTGGGGTTCCGTATACGGTTATGGTCATGGTATCCTCATCGCTACATCCACCCTTTTCGGTAGTCCACATTAACTCGTATTCACCCGCAATTAAATTCAACACATTAGTATTGGCTTCATTAACATCGCCAAAAGTCGGAGTATTTGGCCCACTTACAACGCTCCAAGTTCCCACGGTTGCATCGCCGGCAGGAATATCTCCCGCATTTAGTGTAGTTGTTGTGCTGGTTGCCGGGGCTACCAAACAAATTTCCTGATCTTCACCTGCATCAGCCACAACGGGAGGATCGTCTGTAAAAGTAATATCTACGGTATCTTCTGTTGGCGCACACGTTGAAGGCGGCGCATATGGCCCGGTAGAGACTGTCCATTTTAAAGTGTAAGTTCCTAAAGCGGTAATGTTTGATATTGTTGTTGTGGGAGAATTTGGACTATCAATTATTGCTTCTCCACCAGATGGGTCTACATCAAAACTCCATTCTCCAACCCCTGCCGTTGGTGCTACAGCATTCATTTGAGCAGTTAGTATACAAGCATTTGATTGATTGGGACCGGCATCTGCCTGCGATGGTGATGGAAAAACTGTTAATCGAACAACATCTGATTCTGTTGTACAATTTCCAGCACTAAAGTTCCATTCAAGTATATAAAATCCAGGCACGTCTAGTCCTGTTATGGATGTATTGGGTATAGATGGATCGGTAATTGTAGCAACTCCCCCTTCAGGTTGAAAAGCAATTCGCCATTCTGCGGTAACACCACTTGGTGGTGGGTTTGCTCCTAAAGTATAGGTGTTGGTAGGTATTAAATCACCTTGACACAAATTTTGATCATCTCCTGCAATAGGTGAATAAGCCGGAGGTCCTGTATTAACAACTGTCATATCATCTGAAGTAACACATCCCGGTGTGTCTGTAGTAAACCTAAATACATAATCAGTACCGGGTTCTATCTGAGCATTGGCGATGTAACTATTTTCGGGACTCTGAACAATAACAGCATTACTTCCTGTTGTTGATACTTGTGTCCATGTTCCAGTTGATCCCTCTTCGGCCTTTAAAAACACATTGGTAGCATTACAGAGGTTTTGATCGGCGCCTGCATTGGCTGGTGTCCCTATAATAACTTGAACTTCATCACTACTTTCTTCGCAATTAGGGTCTCCTTTTATAGACCATATAAATGTATATGTTCCGGTTATTAGTCCAGTTACAGTTGTATTTGGGTCTGTAGGATCTGTTATTGTAGGTGTATTTGTAGCCCCTTCTCCAATGATCCATGTTCCAGTTTCTGTATCACCATCATAAGCATTGGCGGCCAATGTTACTGTATTACTTCCATTACAAATAGACTGATCGGGACCTGCATCGGCTTGTGTAGGAGGTAGGCCAACATTTAATTCTACTTGATCTGAAGCCAAAGAACATTCTCCGGCACTTACCGTCCATTCAAAAATATAAGTTCCTGAATAAGTAAAAGTAATATCGGTTGTGGGATTAGTTGGATCGGCAATGGTATACCCTCCGGGCCCTACTACTTGTGTCCACTCCCCTTCGCCATTTGAGGAGGATGCAGCCATAGTAAAAGTACTTGTACAAGATGTTTGGTCGGGGCCGGCATCAGCGGTCGCTTCACCATCAATCACTATTAGCACATCATCTTCAGTAGGAATACACCCTCCAATTCTCGGACTTATTATCCATGTAAAAGTATATTCCCCATCATTGGAAATGGCTACTGTAGTGTTAGGGTCGGTAGCATCTGCAAATGTTGGTCCGGCAGGCGATACCGTCCATAGCCCTGTTTCCCTTAGTATTTCAGGTGTATTTCCTTCTAAAGAAATTTCAGAGGTACCGGAAGAATAACATCTATCAGGTCCGGCATCTGCTTGTGTTGGACCTGCTGTATCAGATGTGGTTATTTGTACTTCATCACTTCCTGTAGTAGTACAGTCTGAAGCAGAGTTTTCTACTGTCCATAATAATGTATAGGTAGTATTATTATCGTCAAAACCTGTTGCAATGGTATTTGGATCATTTACATTTTCAAAAACTATGGTTTGCGGGGCTGCATCGGCAACCTGAGTCCATGTTCCGGTTTGTCCATCCAATGGTGTCGCTGCTTCCATCTGTACTTCAATTCCTGTACATATACCTGTTTGATCGGGTCCTGCGTCTACGTTATCATCTATAATTTCATCAGAAACAGTTACTGTAACATCCGATTGCACAGAAGTATCAGGATTACAAACACCACCAGCAGTATTAACAGTATAACGAAAAACATAGATTCCGGGTATTAACCCTGTTACCCCGGTTATTCGTTGAAAGGGATTGACAATATTTGCTTGATTAGGTCCTGTAAGTTGTGTCCATACCGATTTACCAGAATCTACATTATTCCCCGTAAGCTCTGTAAATACTACACCACAGGCCAATACTTGATTGGTTCCTCCATTGGCTGGTGTTGGTGCCTTAGAAATGGTTATATTTAATTGATTGGTAGCAATATCACATTCAGAAAGTATATCGCCGGTAACCCTTCTTCTAAAAGAGACTTTATATGTTCCTGATTGTTCGAAAGTCAGTTCTAATGGTGATGAGTTTGGAAAACTTTGATAGTCGGTTGGGTATGAATACGCTAAGGGAGGACCACTTATAATACTATACTCGTTTACTCCTTCGCCGGTAGTAGAAAATGGAATACTGATAACTTCTTGACCACATTCACCTATAATATCCATTCCATTATTTACATCAATAGATAAATTATTATCGCTATAACTTACTGTTACATTGGTTGCTGTTGAACAGCCTGTAGTTTCATTTATTATTGTGTAGTTAAATTGATACGTATTGTTATATGATAAACCTGTTACTGCTGTGGTAGGACTCGTAGGATTGGTAATAGTGGCAGGCGGACCACTTGTTTGCCTCCAGACTACAGTTTCTCCGGCAAAATCGGGTTCGTTTCCTACCAATGTGGTCTGTGTTACGCTAGGATCGCAAAATACCTGATTTTCATTTAGCACATTGGCTTGGGTAACATCTTGAGAAGCACCGTCAACGGTTATGGTAACTGTGTCCGAACCATTTACACACGGGCCCGAAACGGTCCACCGGAAAACATAGGTTCCTTCAAAAAGACCTGTTACCTGAGTATTGTTATTGTTAGGGTTTACAATCGTTGGTTCCCGCGTACCACTTACAAATGTCCATGTACCTTGTTGTCCGCCAGTTCCGTTTCCGGCAAAGCTTCCATGCAAAGTAGTGGATTGAGAAACAGTGTAGCAACTATTTAAAACTTGGTCGGGGCCTGCATCTACCGGTTCCACACCCCCATAATTGGTTATAGTAATTTCATCGTAGGTTTCGCAGCGCAATCCCGGGGCATATTCGGGTCCGCTAATGGTCCACCGCAACGTAGTTTCCCCGGCAGAGCCTTGAGCCAAACTTAACGTAGTGCTCGGTGCAGAGGGATCGTTAATGGTAACTCCGCCACCGTTATTCCCTACAACACTCCATGTTCCTGTTTCACCGGGATTGGCAGGGGTATTTCCTGTAACGATAACGCCCCCGGAGCTATCGGGACATGATGCTATATTTGCTCCGGCATTGGCAACGGTAATGGGTTCTACAGTTATGTTAACATCCTGAGAAACATTTACACCGTCTCCACAAGTGGCCGATAGGCGAAAAGTATATGTATTTCCACCCGTCATTCCGGTAATGGCCGTCCCTAAATCATTCTGGTCTCCAATTACCACCGACGGACCACCAACTTGACTCCAAACCGCTGGGGTGCTTATACTTCCCGATGAAGACCCGGACAGGTAATAGGTAGAAGTATTTCCACATATGGTTTCGTCTATACCTGCATTGACACTACAGTTTTGAGAATGAATATTGTAAATCCCCATAAATAGAAAGAACAGCAACCATAGTTTTTTCTTCAAATATGAAAGAATTGCAAAAAATGACGTACCCGCCTTTATACCCATAAACAAAGAAGCGTTGTTTTCAGCCATGTAAATTCAAGTTGATTGGTTAATCAATTTTAATTTCGGCAGGGGGAATAAAAATGTAAATTTATGGGGGATACTAATGTAAATTTATGAAAAAAAAATTCTTTTCCCCATAGAAATAAGGAAATGAAACTTTATTTACTTAGAAAAAAATGTGCAACATAAACACAAACCATCTATCTTTCAGTTATAAACAAGAAATAATAAAAAGAGTTTTTTTTAAATTTTAACAAGTAATTATGCCCTTTCTTTAAATTTATATCGGATAGTCACCTTATATTTGAAAAATTCAACGCTAAACAATAATTTAAAAACATGAAAAAAATTTTATTCGCAGGGTTATTCTTTGCGGTTGCCTGTAATAGTGCCCAACAAAACGTTAGCGCTACCGCAGAAAGCACTACAAAAGAATTAGACCGTGTTGGTTATGCCAATACCATTACCGAAGGTGAGCTCAAAGAACATCTTTACACATATGCCTCTGATGAATTTGAAGGAAGGGAAACCGGGGAGCCCGGACAAAAAAAGGCAGTAGAATACCTTAAAAAGCAATACGAAGATCTTGGAATCCCGGCCGCAAAGGGTGGCGATGATTACTTTCAAACTGTACCGCTAGTAATAAACGGCATTCCTACCGGAGATATTAAAATAGGAGAAAACGATTACACCCTGGGTGATGGCATTATAACATTTTCTGCTGTGCCGAATAAAACTTTCGGTATTGTTTATGCGGGCTATGGAATCGATACTGATAAGTATTCGGATTATGAAAACATAGACGTAAGCGGAAAATATGTGCTTGTTAAAATAGGCGAACCCAAAAATGATGATGGAAAATATACTGTTAGCGGAACTACAGAACCAAGTGTTTGGTCCAACTGGAGGGAAACATTGGCAAAACGGGTAGCTATAGCCATGGACAAAGGTGCCGAAGGTATAATTTATTACGATGATGCATTTTTTGACAGGGTTTCACGTAGGTACCAGCATTATTCTGAAGCCGGGACAGGCGGACAAATGGTTCTGAAAAGCGATAAAAAGGAATTGTCGACCCTGTTTGTCAATAAAGAAATGGCTGCAAAATTATACCCTGAAATCGATACCGACGATACCGCCAAGCCCTTAGACCAAAAAATTACGCTCAACCTTACCAGCACTTCAAAAGATGTTAACTCTGAAAATGTTGTTGCCTATATTAAAGGAAAGAGCAAACCAAACGAATATGTGGTCGTGTCTGCCCATTTGGACCATGTTGGAATGGATGCAGACGGAAATGTTTTTAATGGTGCTGATGATGACGGAAGCGGTACCGTTGCTGTTTTGGAAATTGCCGAAGCATTTAAAAAAGCCGCAGACGATGGAAACGGGCCCGAAAGGTCTATTGTTTTTCTTCATGTAACCGGTGAAGAAAAAGGCCTTTTTGGATCGGAATATTATACCGACCATCCCATTTTTCCATTAGAAAATACCGTTGCCGACCTAAATATCGATATGATTGGTCGTATCGACCCTAAAAGGGATGGCAATAGAAACTATGTATATTTAATAGGCTCTGATAAATTGAGTACCGAACTCCATGAGCTTTCTGAAGAAGTAAATAATAAGTACGCACATATTGAGTTGGATTATACCTATAACGACGATAATGACCCGAACCGTTTTTACTATAGAAGCGACCATTACAATTTTGCAAAACACAATATTCCAATTATATTCTATTTTAACGGGACACATGCCGATTACCATAAAATGACGGATACCCCGGATAAAATTAATTACGATTTATTGACCAACAGGGCCAAATTGGTTTTTCAAACCGCTTGGGAAGTTGCTAATAGGCCGAAAAGAATTGTTGTTGACAAGGCAGAACCCATAGAAAAATAACAAAAAAACTATTTATAGAAGAAGTGCTTTTTCAATAAAATGGAAAAGCACTTTTTTATTTCAAAAGAGGCAGTCATATCGACCGCAGGGAGATATCTCATCCCCTAAATCCATCAGACAAAAAAGACCAGAGTTTGGGGTTAGCTTGAATAAAAATACATCCCAGAAAAGACACAAAAAAAGCCCCTTTTTTAAGGAGCTTTGTATTTTTGGGTGGAAGACCGGTTTCGAACCGGCGACCTCTAGAACCACAATCTAGCGCTCTAACCAGCTGAGCTACAACCACCGTTTAATTGCGGATGCAAATGTAATCGATTTTGTTTCTTTTGCAAAGAAAAAAATAATCTTTTTTAAATCAAATTATCTAACTCGTTCACCCCCAATAATCTTTCAACCGTAAATCCCTCAGCATGGTCTACATTTATTAATCTACCAAGGTCTCTGGCCCTATAATCCAGACTATCAAAAAAGTTTTTGCTAGTTATGGGCGTTTCGGGTTCCTTGCTGTTTGGATCAAAAAATTGTGAGGAATATGCCTGTATGGCCGTTATTTTTTTATCGATAAAACCACTAACGTTTACAACAAAATCGGGTTCGATATTCTTCCATTGAATGTAATGATATACATACTTTGGACGCCATTTTCCCTGCTTTTCTCCATCAATGGAAGTTTCAATCTTTAACAAACCGCTTAAAAAGCAGGCATCGCTTACCAATTTGCTTGCCCTTCCGTGGTCTATATGCCTATCGTCTATGGAATTGCAGAGTACAATTTCGGGCTTGTATTTTCTTATCATTTTAATTACTTCCAGTTGATGCTGCTTGTCGTTTACAAAGAAACCATCAGCAAAGCCCAAGTTTTCACGCGTTTTTACACCTAATATCTTGGCAGCTTTTGCCGCTTCCATGGCTCTTATTTCGGCAGATCCACGCGTACCTAATTCTCCTTGTGTCAAATCTATTATCCCAACTGTTTTTCCATGTGTAATCTCTTTGGCAAGGGTAGCTCCACAGCCCAGTTCAACATCATCTGGATGTGCTCCAAATGCAAGTATATCTAGTTTCATGTATTCTATCGGTTATTTTATTTCGTCCTTCAAAAATACATCAATTATATTTGTTTTGCCCTTACTTTTGAGATTGCCTGTTCAAAGTCGGCTATCAGATCCCTTTTGTCTTCTATCCCAACCGACAACCTAAGCAACCTATCGCTTATTCCCTGCGCTTTTCTTTCTTCTTCTGAAAGCAGGGCATGCGAAGTCCTGACCGAAACAGATATCGTGCTTTCTACCCCGGCAAGGCTCATGGAAGGTTTTATCAAGGACAGGGAAGTTAAAAAATGGTCCATATCGATGCCCGGTTGTAATTCCAGCGAAAGCATCCCGCCATACCCTTTCATTTGGGTACTGGCCAATTCATGACCGGGATGCGATTTTAGGCCCGGGTAATACACTTTTGATACAGACTCGTTTTTACTAAAATATTTAGCTAGTTTTCTTGCATTTCTGTTTTGCGCCTTTACCCTTAATCCCAACGTTTTGATACTCCGTTCCAATAACCAAACAGTATAATCGCTTAAATTACCCCCGAGGTTTATGCCCAAGGAGGCTATTTTTTCTATATGTTCCTTCTTAGCGCAAACCGCACCGGCCAAAATATCGCTGTGACCACCCAAATATTTGGTGGCACTATGCGCTACAATGTCTATTCCATAAGCTATTGGGTTTTGGTTTACCGAAGAGGCAAAGGTGTTGTCTATTACAGAAATTATATTGTTTGCCCTTGCGAGCGCTGCCACCATTTTTATATCGGTGATATGCAAAAGCGGATTGGAAGGCGTTTCTATAAAAATAAGTTTGGTATTTTCTTTTATGGCCGCTTCAAAATCTTTCTTTTCAAGCCCTTTGGTAAAAGAATATTCAATTCCGAACCTTTTAAATTCATTCACTACAAAATTATGGGTTCCCCCATATAATGCTTTTTGCAAAACCACGTGATCTCCATGTTTTAAAAATGCCAATACGGAAGTACAAATGGCCGCCATTCCGCTACTAAAAATCAACGCTGATTCGGCATGTTCCAAGGCAGCCAACTTTCTTGTCAACGCTTGTTGGTTGGGCGTATTAAAGTAGCGTGGATATCTTTTTTCGTCCACGCCTTCAAAATTGTATGAAGTAGCAGGATAAATAGGCGAAACAGCTCCTTTAAATTGTTTGTCCGCTACTTCGCCAACATGCGTACAAATGGTATTTAATTTTAAATTTTCTGGATTCATAATGTAAATGGTTGTATGGTTCAAAATTCAATATAAAAAGACAAAAGCTTCAACCTACTAAGTTAAAGCTTTTGTTATATTTTTTATATGTAATGTTAATCTTATCAGTAAAGAATGTTATGCTTTTTTATAATGCTTTTTATACCTCCAGTAACTTATGCTCCCCAAAACAAGGACAAAAACAACCGAATAATAAATAAAATTAGGGGTTATTACTTTATCTCCGCTTGCATAAGAATGCAACCCAGACAAGTAAAAATTTACTCCGAAATAAGTCATCATAATGCTGGCATAGGCAACAATGCTTGCAAAATTAAAACTCCACCTGCCGCGAAGCCCGGGTACCAAACGCATATGAATAACAAAAGCGTAGACCATAACGCTAATGAGCGCCCAGGTTTCTTTTGGATCCCAGCCCCAATAGCGCCCCCAACTTTCATTTGCCCATTGTCCGCCCAAAAAGGTTCCAATAGCCAGCATAACAATTCCTACGGTTAAAGCAAGTTCATTTATAATGGTTAGTTCTTGAATTACCAAATCCATTTTTACTTTATTCTTTTTGGAGGTAAAAACCATAAGAAACAAGGTAACAATACCAAGGATCATCCCTAAGGTAAACGGCCCGTAACTTCCCACAATAACCGCTACATGGATCATGAGCCAATAACTGTCCAAAACAGGTTGTAAATTGGCAATTGCCGGGTCTAGCCAGTTTAAATGTGCCCCAAAAAGTATAATGGCCGTTACAAAAGCGGTAGACGCAACCGTAAGCCCGCTTTTTCTGGCAAACAACAAGCCCAACCCCATGGTGCTCCATGCTACATAAAGCACACTTTCGTAGGCATCGCTCCAAGGAGCATGGCCGCTTATGTACCAACGGGTAATAAGCCCCAATGTATGCAACCCAAAAAGTATAAAAATACCAATGCTGCATACTTTTATTAATGAGCGCAGTACTTTGTTGTTCTGGAAAAGCTGTACAATTATTAAAGTAAACATCAAGAAACCAAACAGCATATACCATCTAAGCAGTTCTTGAAATATATTTATTTTATTATACCAAATCTCGGCTTTAACCTTTGTGTCTGAAGGCATTACCTCTTCACCATAATTTTTTTGATTTTGTTTGAAAGCTTCCAGTATTTTATCGGCTTGGGTATAATCTCCGGTAGCTTTGGCCTGTTGTAAAGCCATTACATAAAAAGAAAGCGACCTGTTAACAAAATTTGCATATAAGGAATCTTTTATTTCAAACTTCTCCTTTTGAAGCTCTGCCGAAGCTATCCACTTATGGTTTTCGTCATCCGGCAACGGATAAATGCGAAGGATATCGCCACCTAAAGCTTGGTTTAACAAGCCAAGTTTTAAGTCGAAATTCCTAAAGTCTTTTTGAAACTGATTTGGGACATTGGTAGCATATGCCTGTTCCAGATATGGTGAAAGTTTGTAATTTGTTCCTTCAAAAAAATCGACAGCCTTTACATATTTTTGTCCTTTGGGAACATTTATAACCGTTCGTATACTATCGTTTTTCCAGGTAACGTGTATAAAATCTACATTATACCACAACGGAGGGTTTTGCAACATGGAAAGCAACACTTGGTTGGCATCCATGCCCTTAAACGTTTCAGAAGTATGGAGCTTTCGCATTAATTCGGAAGCAAAGGTATTAATTGGTTTCATACGTCCTTTGCCATCCTGCATTACCAACGACCCAAATTTGGCCGCATGCGCTTTATCTACCACTGTTGTGGCCAAAATAGAATCTATTTGATGCTGTGTTGGAGCCGCCACGTGCTCATGTTCCTCCTCGGTTACCTGGTGGTCTTCGGGATGCTCCATGGTACCGTGCATTGGTATGTTTTGGGCCATTCCACCAAAAACTGTAAACAAAATCGCTACCGCAGTTAAAGAAGCCTTTTTTGCTTTTACTTTTTCCAGCATATCTCCTAAACTTCTAAAACGGGTTTTACCAAAGAACATAATGCCCATAAGTCCTGCATACAGCAAAAAGTAGCCCAAATAGGTTATTCTTGTTCCCCATTGGTCGTGGTTTACCGATAAAATGGTTCCTCTTTCGTCGGGATCGAACCCTGATTGGAAGAAACGGTAGCCTTTATGATCCAGAATATGGTTCATATAAATATCGTAATCAAAAGAACGTTCGTCTTCCACGGTAACTTTGCTCATAAACGAAGAATATCCTTTTTCGGTTCCGGGATATTTTTCAGCAATAAAATCATTCAACTTAATACTAAAGGGCAATTCCTTTTTAATGGATCCAAAAGACAAATGAAAATCGAGCCCGCCCACTTTTACGGTCTTGGGATCGTTTAAATGCCCCGTTCCGCCCAATAGTTTCACCTGTTTGGTCTCTCCGTTGGAAGTAACATCCAGGATAAGTGCATCTTGTTGTTCTTTAGTTTTTGTTTTGGTTTCTACAACGCCATATTTCCCTTTCACCACGGGGTCTGGAAACACAAACTGCATTCCGGCCATATTGTATAGGGACCGGTACATTAGCTGTTGAAGGCTGTCTTGAACCACTGTTCCCTGAAATTGGTCGGCCATGCGCATAAACGTTCCCTCAAAAGGAGATTGGATGGAGCTTACAGAATCCTTTATGGTGATATTGACAGCTCCTTCTGTTGGTTTGTTAAAAGCAAACAATATATTGTGAATGCTAGATACTTCGCCTTTCTTTAAATAATGATCGTGCCTGCTCCCGCCCCCGGCTTCAACTATTTTTAGGTAATCGTCTCCGTTTTCGTCTTCAATTAACCCTTCTTCTGCTCCTTCAATAAAACCGGCATAAGCTATGGTAAAAGGCTGTCCGTTAAAATCGGATTTCCATGGCAAGGAAGATTTTAAAGCTTTTTTGGTGACCATAATCTCATCTTGTAGGGCTTTACGCCTGGGTTCGCCGTTAATCTCCCCATCTACAAATGCCGAAACATATTTTTTTTGGGTCAGAATATAATCAACCGAAGTGCCTTCGCGAATGGGCATTGCCCCTTCATAACCAATATAGCGGGTAACAAAAGCCCCAAGGATAATAAATATAAAAGATATATGCAGCAATAAAACGGGCCACTGCTCTTTTCTAAAAAGGCGGTAACGCTTTATGTTCCCGAGGAAGTTTACCATAAAAAAGAGCATGATAAGCTCGAACCACCAGGTATTGTATATCCAAATTTTTGAGGTTTCGGTATTGTACCAGTTTTCTATAAAGGTACCAAAGGCCATGGCGGTTGCAAAAAGAACAAAAAGGATGGCCATTAAACGGGTAGAAAATATAATTTTCTTTAGGGAATCTAACATCAGTATCGTTGAATTTACCAATTGAATTTCAGTTGGCAAAAATAAGGCGTTTTTATCATTTAAAACGTTAAATTGGGATATTAATTCTTAAGGGATCATGATGACTGGCGACAAGTTTTTAGTTTTTGGTTTCTGGTTTTTGGTTTCAAGGAGCAAGAACCTTGAACCGCATGTCAGCTTGAATTGCACATTGTAAACAAGAAAGCAATTCGGTTGTATGGCAGTTCAATAATGAGCGGCATTAACTTTTAACTGTATAACCCTATCTAAATCATCTTCATTCCGTAATTTAGCGTCATGTTAAAAGTTGTTTTATTAGGAGGGGGAAATATTGCATACCATTTGTTTACGGCCTTTGGTAAGTTATCGTCTGTGAGCTTGATACAATGCTACAACAGGAACATCCATTCTATTAAGGAGTTTGGAAAGTTCACCCAAATTACCGATAATATCAATAGCCTTGAAAAAGCCGATATTTATATCATAGCCGTTGCAGATGATGCCATTGCCCAGGTTTCGGACATGCTCCCGTTTTCGGACAACTTTGTGGTGCACACCTCGGGAAATGTTTCCATGTATTCAATGAACGCTAAAAACCGGCGTGGCGTTTTATATCCCTTACAAACATTTTCAAAAGAAAAGCTGGTGGATTTTGGCACTTTGCCTATTTGTATTGAAGCTGAAGATGAAAAAGATTTTAATTTTTTAAAGGCGTTTTCATCAGAATTATCCACACATGTTTACGAGATAAATTCAGAACAGCGCAAGGTAATCCACTTAGCGGCCGTATTTGTAAATAATTTTGTAAACCACCTGTATTATATTGGCCATGAACTCTGCGAAAAAAACAATGTTCCTTTTAATATTTTACACCCGCTTATTGAGGAAACCACCCATAAAATCATGGAGCTCACTCCAAAAGAAGCACAAACCGGACCCGCAAAAAGAAACGACCAAAGTACTATTAATGCACATCTAGAACAATTGCCAAACAAAAATCACAAAGAAATATACAAACTGTTAACAGCATCTATACAAAACACTTATGGAAGAAAAAAACTATAAAGAATACCTACAGGACATTACTACTTTTATTTTTGACGTTGATGGTGTTTTAACCGACGGAACCATTGCAATTACAACCGATGGACAAATGCTCAGGAACATGAACATAAAAGATGGCTATGCCATGAAAACGGCCCTGAACAAAGGATATAACATATGTATTATTTCGGGCGGTAACAACGAAGGCGTACGCGCGCGTTTACGGGGCCTTGGCATTACAGACATTCATTTGGGCATAAGCGATAAGGTTACCACACTAGATGAATATTTTGATATCTATAACATTAAGCCCGAAAATGCCCTGTATATGGGCGACGACATCCCCGATTACCATGTCATGAAAATGGTGGGAATGCCTTGCTGCCCCAATGATGCAGTGGCCGAAATAAAGGAAATCTCTAAATATGTTTCGCACAAACAAGGTGGGAAAGGTTGTGTAAGGGATGTAATCGAGCAGGTTTTAAAAGTACAAGGAAAATGGAAAGATAATTTTGATGCGAAATATGATTAAGGACAAATGGTGTTGATAGTTGATAGTTGATAGTTGATAGTTGATAGTTGATAGTGAATTATACTTATTATTAGTTGAACACTCCCCTTGAAAAAAACCTTTTCTCTTTAACTCATTAACTTATTGACTTATGAATAATATGCGACTTCTCCTTCGTCGGAGTGACTAGGAAAAACAAAAAACAAAGAAAAAATGCTTATAAACAAAAAACTTAAAGACTACCACATAATCCTTGCTTCGGGATCGCCCAGGAGGCAAAAATTCTTTAAAGATTTAGGATTGGATTTTGAAATCCGACTTAAAAAAGTAGACGAAGTTTACCCAGAGCGTTTGTATAAATTTGAAATCCCGGACTATCTGGCGCAATTAAAAGCCCTGCCTCATAAAGAAGGGTTAAAAGAAAACGATATATTAATAACTTCCGATACCATTGTCTGGCATAACAACCAAGCGCTGGGAAAACCCAAGAGCAAGGACGAGGCTATAGCCATGCTTGCATCGCAATCGGGCACCATGCACGAAGTTATAACCTCGGTATGTTTTACTACTACCAAGCTTGAAAAAACCGTTAACCATACCACAAAAGTCTATTTTAAACAGCTCACCGACGAAGAAATAGAATATTATGTAACCCATTACCAGCCATACGATAAGGCAGGCGCATACGGAATTCAGGAATGGATCGGGCAAATAGGTATTGAAAAAATAGAAGGTTCTTACTTTAACGTGGTTGGCCTCCCCGTTTTTGAGGTATACAAAACACTTAACAGCTTAATTGACTAATTTTTTTTAAATTCAGCTTATAGAACACTACTTTATTTTCAATTAACGTAAATATTTTGTATATTATGGAAAATATTCTAAATATGAAATTTACAAAATATATATTCGTTAGCTTTGTTACCCTTATAGTTATTAGTTTTATTATTTATTGGAAATTTACTAATTACGAAGAAGGCAGGATACACTATACAACTTCTGAAGAATTTAACAATTATTGGTACTCTGGTGAAGCCGAAATTACTTCTTATCAACTTTTGCAGGCAAGGTACGGGGAACTGCGCCAGGGAAAAGCAACCTTAATTTATGTTACCGAACCTTTTTTAAAGGAAAAACAAGTAAAGCCAAACAACCCCAATAAGCGGGGCATTACCGTTTTAAAACTAAATACCAGTAAAAATTTTGTAACCGGTATTTACCCATACCACATTATGAACAGTACTTTTTACCCCCTGTCATATCAGGGGCATGCCATTAAAATAGCCACCAGCGTTACAGAATGGTGCGGGCAGGCATATACACAGCTTAACAACCGTAATCTTTTTGAAATTACGTCGCATTCTTATTTTGAAAACGAAGCCGATGCCACTTATACCCTGCCAAAAAATATTCTGGAAGATGAAATCTGGACGCAAATTCGCGTTGCCCCCGATAAATTGCCCATTGGAGAGCAACAGATTATTCCCTCATTGGCTTACCTTAGGCTCAAACATATAGAAACAAAAGCATTTACGGCCATGTGCAAGGTTGAAAAAAATAAAAAAAGTACCACATATTCAATACATTATCCCGATCTGGAAAGAACACTTGCCATTACATTCCAATCGGCTTTTCCATATGCTATAGAGGAATGGGAAGAATCTTACAAAAGTGGTTTTGGAAAAGAGGCCAAAATCATTACTTCATCAGCAAAAAAAATTAAGACAATTAGAACGGCTTATTGGGAGAAAAATGCAACATCTGATGTATCTTTGCGGGACACATTAGGACTGTAATTTTTTATGACAACATATTTATCAATATTTAGAGAAGAGATTTTACGTTCTCTTATCGCCATTTTTTTATTGCTCCTTATTAGGTTTATTCTTTTTAAAACCGTGAAAAAAGTCGGCAAGCTTGGAGACATCGACAGGAATCGGACACTACTTATCCTTAAATTTTTTAATATTTTCCTGTTTTTCGTCTTTGTTGTGGTTATAAGTTTGTTATGGGGTGTCGATTTTAAAGACTTGGGCTTGTTCTTCTCCTCTGCTTTTGCAGTAATCGGGGTTGCCTTTTTTGCCTCGTGGTCCATTTTAAGCAATATTACAGCCGGAATTATTTTATTCTTTTCCTTTCCCTTTAAAATTGGGGACCGTATACGTATTCAGGATAAAGATTTTCCTACCGAAGCCATTATAGAAGACATCAAGACCTTCCATATACATTTGCGTACCGAAGATGGCGAATTAATTACATACCCCAATAGTTTAATGCTGCAAAAAGGGGTGGCCGTTATCGAGAAACACCTTAAAGAAGACGACGGAGTGCATTCGGTATAACAGCAATCATACAAAAGTGTGGGCTCGGTAGGTCGTTAATCGTTAACGCCTAAACGGGCATTTATCTTATTTCTTGCATGCCCTTTTTGCAGGCTTGCAGGTGCTAACTTGTTTGCATTAAAACCTATATTTTTTCAATGTTTATTTATATTTGATGTCAATTCGCAATAAACCAACTTATATGCAGCTTAAAACATGTACCCAACTGTTTGTTCTTTTATGTATTAGTGCCAGTTTTGCACAAAAAAACAATCAATCAGCATTAACCATTAAACAGATTATGCAAGGCGATGACTTTGTTGGCCACCTTCCTTCAAATGTGCACTGGTCTGTAGATGGAAAAACAATATATTTCGATTGGAACCCCGAAAAAGCATACAGTGATTCTCTTTACATGTACGGCCTTACTTCAGAAAAAATAGAAAAAGTAAGTTTTGAAACCGAATACTACCTTCCATCAACAAATGGAAACTTCAACTATAAAAAAGATAAAAAGACATATACCAAACACGGTGATATTTTTTTAATGGATATCCCTTCAAAAAAAATCACGCAAATTACTAATACCGAAGCTATTGAAAGTAGTGCACATTTTACGGGAAACGAACATAAAATTGCATATGTAAAAAACAAAAACCTTTACACTTGGGATATAAACACCGGGGAAACAAAACAAATAACCATTTTTAAAGACAAGAAAGAGCAAGAAAAAGAAAGAGATACCAAAGACGAATGGCTCTATCAAGACCAACTGGCACTGTTTGACGTATTACGGGAACGCAAAGCAAAAAAAGACCTTCGGGAACGATTAAACAAACGGGAAGATGCCAAAAGTCCATTACCTATATATTTGGAAGGAAGGTCCGTTTATAGCCAACATATAAGTCCGAATGAAGATTACGTAACCTATTTAACCGTTAAGGAAAAAGACAACAAAGGCACGATTGTGCCCCATTATGTAACCGAGTCCGGCTATACGGAAGACCAGCATACACGTGCTAAAGTAGGCAACATCCCCGACGAATATGTATTATATGTATATGATATAGAAAACAGAAAGACATACCCCGTTCAACTGGAAAATCTGGAAGGACTTGACTACCTTCCCGAATACACTAAAGATTATCCCGGCAAAGAATATAAAAACAATAATAGAATTGGCTATATAAGCGGGCCTATTTGGAACGAAGACGGCACCAAAGCTGTGTTGGACATTAATTCCAACGACTACAAAGATCGATGGATTGTTTTACTGAACATTAAAGAAGGTACCGTTACCAATCTTGACCATCAGCATAATAAAGCCTGGATTGCCGGGCCGGGCATAGGAGGCTATCGCGGGGGCGAACTTGGTTGGATGCCCAATGGCAAGAGCATTTGGTTTCAATCGGAAAAAACAGGCTATTCGCACCTGTATACCCTTAATACCGAAAACAAAAAGTTAGACGCACTTACTTCTGGTAAATATGAAATTTACAGCCCTAGTATTTCCAATGATAAAAAATCCTGGTATTTTACGGCCAATAAAATACATCCCGGAGACAGGCAATTTTATAGCATGCCCATCAATGGTGGGGAAATGGAGCAACTTACCAATATGACCGGAAATAACGATGTTGTACTCTCCCCCGATGAAAAGCAAATGGCAATCAGCTATTCGTATTCCAACAAACCTACCGAACTTTATTTACAACCAAATCCTAAGTATAAAAGAAATGCAAAAGCCATAAGAATAACTTATTCTACTACAGAAGATTTTAATAAATATGCATGGAAAGAACCGGCATACATAACCTTTAAGGCAAAAGATGGTGCCAATGTGCATGCCCGTTTGTACCAACCCAAAGAAAATGTAAAGAACAAAGCAGCCATTATATTTGTACACGGAGCCGGATATTTACAAAATGCCCACAAATGGTGGAGTCTATACTTCCGTGAGTATATGTTTCATAACCTACTGGTTGATAACGGATATACGGTACTGGATATTGACTACCGTGGCAGCGCAGGATACGGTAGCAAGTGGCGTACGGGCATATACAGGCATATGGGAGGAAAAGATTTGAGCGACCAGGTGGATGGCGCCCGGTACATGATAAACAATCTCGGTATAAACAAAGACAAAATAGGGATTTACGGAGGCTCTTATGGCGGGTTTATAACCCTTATGGCCATGTTTAACGAGGCAGATACCTTTAAGGCCGGAGCTGCCATACGTTCGGTGGGAGATTGGGCAGCATACAACCACGGTTATACTGCACGTATTTTAAATACCCCAGCAACCGATAGCCTTGCCTATAGAAGAAGCTCCCCTATTTATTATGCAGATGGCCTAAAAGGCGATTTGTTAATTCTTCATGGAATGGTAGACGACAATGTTCATTTTCAAGATATGGTACGCCTATCGCAACGTTTAATAGAACTTGGAAAAAATAATTGGGAAATGGCCGTTTACCCTGTTGAAAAACATGGTTTTGTAGAGCCCACCAGTTGGACAGATGAATATACACGTATATTCAACCTTTTTAACGAAAGTTTATTAAAAAAGTAAAAAATAGCAGGCCGCAAACTACCAACATTTATTTTTATATTTGAAAAACTCCTAAAACTGAACGCATGCAAAGAATATTATCCTTTCTTATCGGATTGGCAATTACATTTTCCATAAATGCACAAAAACCTAAAACCTATACATCTTCAAACATATATGAAGCCGTACAGAAACTCAATTTTTTAGGAACTGCTTTATACATTGCTGCGCACCCAGACGATGAGAACACAAGGCTAATTTCATACCTTTCCAACGAAGTAAAGGCCAGAACGGCCTATTTATCGCTTACACGTGGCGATGGAGGTCAAAATTTAATTGGCCCGGAACTGCGCGAACTTTTAGGTGTTTTAAGAACAGAAGAACTCTTGGCAGCAAGAAATATAGATGGAGGGCAGCAGTTTTTTTCAAGGGCAAACGATTTTGGTTTTTCCAAACACCCCGAAGAAACACTGGAAATATGGAACAAAAAAGAAGTGCTGGCCGATGTTGTTTGGGTAATTAGAAATTTTAAACCCGATGTAATAATCAACCGATTCGACCACAGGACACCGGGCACTACACATGGGCACCATACCTCCTCGGCAATGTTGAGCTTTGAGGCCTTTGATATGGCCAGAAACCCCAATGAATACCCCGAACAGTTAAAATACACAGCAACATGGCAACCCGAAAGACTTTTCTTTAACACCTCATGGTGGTTTTACGGGAGTCCAGAAAATTTTGAAAAGGCCAACAAAACTAAATTACTCCATGTAGATATTGGTACCTATTACCCTACCTTGGGCATGAGCAATAACGAGATTGCCTCTATTGCCAGGAGCCAACATTTAAGCCAAGGGTTTGGTGGTATTTCTTCTCGCGGAAGCGAACAAGAATATTTAGAATATTTAAAAGGAAGTCTCCCAAATGATGAAAATAATATTTTTAGCGGTATAAATACAACCTGGGGCCGTGTAAAAGGTGGCGAGGCCATTGCCGAAATTCTGCTGGATGTACAAAACCATTTTAATTTTAAAAATCCTTCCGAGCATGTCCCCCAATTGGTAAAGGCCTATCAACTTATAAATAATTTAGAAGATGAATACTGGCGGAAGTTAAAATTAGAGGAAATTAAAAAAATTATTAAAGCCTGTAGCGGACTTTTCTTGGAAGCCACAGTCAATCAAGCTTCAGCCGTTCCCGGGGAAACCATCGATATACGGGCTTCAGCAATAAACAGGTCGGACATAGAAATGAAGCTGAAAAGCATTAAAACAACCCCAACCAATGAAACAAACAATTACAACAAAACATTGGCCAACAATCAAGAAACAAGCTCGGGCATAGCTGTAACGATTCCTCAAAACAGTCCATATACCGCTCCATACTGGCTAAAGGAAGAAGGTACTTTGGGAATGTACAAAGCGCCACAGGAATTAAGGGGAAAACCGGAAACCCCACGATTGGTAAAAGCCAATTTTAACATTGATATAGGCGGCGTTGAAATTCCTTTTGAAGAAGACATTGTTTACAAATATTCTAAACCGGATAAAGGGGAAATTTATCAACCGTTCCAAATTCTTCCTCCCGTTACAGCTTCAGTGGCCAATAAAGTTGCAATTTTTTCAAACAACGAGAGCAAGCAAATTTCGGTCACCATAACGGCCGGAAAAGACAATATCTCCGGGTTACTTCACTTAAAACACAATGGCGGTTGGAACGTTTCTCCGGAAAGTATCAACTTTAACATAGCCAATAAAGGAGACACCAAGACAATTCATTTTAAAATTACACCGCCGGACAATGAAGATGAGGAAACCATGACACCTGTTATTAAAGTCAATGGTAAAGATTATAACAAAGAGCTTGTTACCATAGCATACGACCATATTCCAACACAATCGGTACTGCTTTCCGACAGTTTCAAAGTAGTGAGACTGAATATTAAAAAAATAGGAGAAAACATAGCTTATATAGCTGGTGCCGGTGATGCGGTTCCCGAAAGTTTACGGCAGATAGGCTACAATGTTACCGTTATTCAACCTGAAAACATAAACAGTGCTTATTTAAAAATTTTTGATGCCGTCGTGGTAGGCATCCGTGCATATAACATTCACGAATCGCTAAAATTTAAGCAACATATTCTTTTAGACTATGTAAAAAACGGGGGGAACCTTGTTGTTCAATACAATACCGCCGGAAGAGGTGGCTTGAACATAGATAATTTGGCACCTTATTTGTTGGAACTATCGCGAGACCGTGTTACGGACGAAAATGCCGAAGTAACCTTTAACGCACCTTCAAATGCATTATTGAATACTCCCAACAAAATTACCCAAAACGATTTTAACGGCTGGGTGCAGGAAAGAGGGCTTTATTTTCCTGATAAATGGGGAAAGGAATTTACGTCTGTTCTTTCCATGCACGACAAAGGGGAAAGCAAAAAAGACGGAAGCCTTTTAATAGCACCATATGGAAAAGGTTATTATATTTACACGGGTTTGAGTTTTTTTAGGGAACTCCCAGCCGGTGTCCCGGGAGCATATAAAATCTTTGCCAATATGCTCTCGGTAGGTAAAACAGCTAAAAATGATGCCAATTATATAAAAGGGTGATAACATGTTGAATAAGTTTGTTTGGAAAAGGGAATACACTATTGTATTGATACTAAATGCAATATACATTTTTGTATTTTACCTTATTATGATTTCTAATAAGTAAATAGCATTTATGGAAGTAATCGATTGGATCGTTCTCGCTAGCACTTTGCTATTTATTGTTGGTTATGGTTACTGGAGAACCAAGGGCAGTAAAGATGTAAGCGATTATATTCTTGCCGGGAAAGAAGCCAAATGGTATACGGTAGGTTTATCGGTTATGGCCACACAAGCCAGTGCCATTACTTTTCTCTCCACGCCAGGGCAAGCATTCCACGACGGTATGGGCTTTGTTCAGTTTTATTTTGGTTTACCGTTGGCTATGGTTATTATCTGCATTGTTTTTGTCCCTATTTACCATAAATTAAAAGTTTACACAGCTTATGAATTCCTTGAGAACAGGTTTGATATTAAAACGCGTTCTTTGGCCGCTATTTTATTTCTTATCCAACGGGGCCTTGCGGCGGGAATTACCATCTATGCCCCTTCCATTATCCTGTCGGCAGTATTGGGTATCGAGGTAAAAACCTTAAACATCATTATTGGAATTTTGGTAATTATCTACACTGTTTCTGGGGGGACCAAAGCAGTTAGCGTAACACAAAAACAACAAATGTTTGTTATTATGACGGGGATGTTCATTGCCTTTTATTTGGTAATGAGCTATTTGCCAAACGATATTACCTTTAGCAAAGCATTAAAAATTGCCGGCGCCAACGATAAACTAAACATTCTCGATTTTTCTTTAAACCCTAAAAGCAGGTATACTTTTTGGAGCGGAATTACAGGCGGGCTTTTTTTAGCATTAGCTTATTTTGGAACCGACCAAAGTCAGGTGCAACGCTATTTATCGGGCAAATCGGTTCGGGAAAGCCAACTGGGGCTTATTTTTAATGGGCTGTTAAAAGTTCCCATGCAATTTTTTATCCTCTTGGTAGGCGTAATGGTTTTTGTTTTTTATCAATACAACCATTCGCCTTTAAATTTTAACCCTGTTGCAGTTGAAGCTGTGGAGCAATCGGTTTATGCCGATGAATACCACGAACTGGAAAGAGAGCACAAAGCATTGGAAAAAGACAAAAAAATGGCTCAGGAACACTTTTCTGCCGTTTTGGACGTAAAAGATTATCATTTAATAGTTTCAGCAAAAAAACAGATACAGGAAATCAATAAAAAAGAAAGGGAAAGCCGTGAAGAAGCCAGGGCCCTTATTCAAAAGGTGGACAAAGATCTGGAAACAAACGACAAAGACTATGTTTTTATCCATTTTATATTGAACAACATTCCAACAGGATTGATGGGGCTCCTCTTTGCCGTTATTTTCTCGGCGGCCATGTCGTCTACTGCTTCCGAACTGAATGCCTTGGGAACCATTACCACTATTGACCTTTTTAGAAGAAGACAGAAAAAAGAAAGAGCAGATAAATATTATTTAAGCGCATCGCGCTGGTTTACATTGGCCTGGGGTATTATTGCCATCTTGTTTGCCAATTTTGCATCGCTTTTGGACAATTTAATCCAACTTGTAAATATTATCGGTTCTATTTTCTACGGAAATGTGCTGGGCATATTCCTTATTGCATTTTTTATAAAATTTATTCGGGGAAATGCCGTTTTTATCTCTGCAATTATTACGCAAATAGCCGTTATACTTATATATTATTTTGCCATTCACCGTTATGCCCCCGGACAGGAAAAACTGGGGTATTTATGGCTAAACTTTATAGGTTGCGCCATGGTGATAGCAATTGCCATTATTTTTGAAGCTATAAACAGAACAACCAATGTTATTAAAAAATAAAAAGATAAAATGGGGAATCTTGGCCCCCGGACACATTGCCAAAAAATTTGCCCATGACCTAAAAGCCGTAAAAGATGCCACATTATATGCCGTTGCTTCCCGGGACCTAAACCGAGCCGAAGAATTTAAAGAGGAATTTGGTGCCAAAAAAGCATATGGAAATTATATGGACCTTATAACCGATCCAAAAGTAGACGCCATTTATATTGCCACTCCACATACCTTCCATAAAACCTATACCATTGATTGCCTAAAACACAAAAAGGCCGTTCTTTGCGAAAAACCTTTAGCATTAAACAGTGCCGATGTGGCGTTAATGATACAAACAGCCAAAAATGAAGAAATCCTTCTTATGGAAGCTTTATGGACCTATTTTTTACCACATTACCAATATGTGCTCAATTTTTTAAAGGAAGGGCATTACGGAGCTGTAAAATCGCTAGAAGCCGATTTCGGGTTTTATCCAGAATTTAATGCATCATCAAGGTTGTTCAACAAGCAATTGGGCGGAGGGAGCCTGTTGGATATTGGCATATACCCTATTTTTGCAGCACTTTCAATTCTAGGTGTTCCAGATACCATCAATGCTAGTTGTACCTACTTTGAAACCGGTGCCGATTCTTCCTGCGATATGGTCTTTGGTTATAAAAACGGAGCAGAAGCCAAGCTTTCTTCAACCTTTTTAAAGAAAACCAATACCGAAGCGGTTATTTTATGCGAAAAAGGGACCATCCATATCCAAACACAGTTTCACAAGCCTACATCGGTTGTTTTTACAGATGCCAACGGAAATAGAAAGACCAAAAATTTTGAGGTCGCCACACACGGTTATAATTACGAAGCAGCACATTTTAACGATTTGCTGCACAAAGGAAAAACAGAAAGCCCCATAATGACTTTTAAATTTAGCCAACAACTTATGGAAACCATGGACAAGGTAAAAGAAGTAATTGGATTGAGTTATTATGAGTAAATCGGGGTTCGGGTTAATTTATTAGGATGGAAATAATTGGTGCATCAATTAATGACAATGAAATACTTACCGAATTGGTCATTAAATCTAAATTGCATTGGGGATATTCAAAAAAAGAAATGGATTACCTGTTAGCTTTTTATTTCATTCAAGCTTAAAAAGGTAAATCATCGTGTTCTTCTTCAACTTCTTCTGATGGTCTCGGTAATTTAATCTTGAAATAAGATTGTAAAAAAAGCCCGACTGTTGTAACTGCATTTACCACAAGATATGTGTATAGAGAATCAGTAATTAAATAATCTTCTTCAGTTTTTCCGTGAAAATAAGTTTTTTCGCTTCTCAATTTCTCTATTGATTGGCTTATTGATAATAGTGAACTTCCGATAGTTTTTATTTCTACAGGATGATTACTGTCCAAAAAATTAAACTCTTTTAAGATGATTGAGGTCAGTTTGTATAGAGTTTCTGTGCCTTTTATTTTGCTTTTTATTCTATCATCCTTCAGTATTTCCTTTACTATACTTTCCAAAGCGGAATTTGCTAAACCTATGGCGAGACTTGGGTCAGTTTCAATTTATTTATATGCTTTAGTAAAAGTGTTGTAAGCTGTTTTAAAGTCAGATTTCAATTCGTTTTTGAATATCGGAATGGAAGGAATGAAATCTGGCGTGTCAACTCCCATATCTATCGCTACTTTCAAAATATCACTTCCGTTCATTGAATGTAAAGTTCTCAATAAATCTATGTCTCCACTTTCTTTTTTTATAATTGAGAAATTCTCCCAATGATTATTCCAGTCTTCGTCTCCTTCGTGCCATTTGTCAATATATAGACTCACTTCCCTGTAAGTTTTATATTCTTCCCAAATAGCATCGTGAACAGATTTCACGAGTTTCATTTGGTATTTAGGAGAAATAAGTTCGTTCATATATTTTTAATTTTCCTTTTAAGTTAGGATTTTTTCAGTTTGCAGTCAACTACTAAACATCAACTATAAATACATAGAAACTTATGTTAATTATCTCTTAGGAGTTATTGTGTTCTATACTTTTATAAGAAGCGATAATCTCTTTTACCAATCGGTGACGGATTACAT
The DNA here is from genome assembly GCF_037029175.1 of Galbibacter sp. PAP.153. Lineage (NCBI taxonomy): Bacteria > Pseudomonadati > Bacteroidota > Flavobacteriia > Flavobacteriales > Flavobacteriaceae > Galbibacter > Galbibacter sp. PAP.153. The sequence goes on from NZ_JAZEUN010000001.1 coordinate 62,455, forward strand.
CCTTATCGTCCAGATATAAAATGCCTATGCCCTTAATATCCTTTAGCACCAAAATGGCTTCTTTTAATCCAGAGGTAATCCTACGCGGTAGATCGATTTGCCCGGGGTCTCCGGTAATCATAAATTTGGCATTTTTTCCCATACGGGTCAAAAACATCTTCATTTGGGCATGTGTGGTATTCTGTGCCTCGTCCAAAATAACAAAAGCATTGTCGAGCGTTCGGCCGCGCATAAAAGCCATTGGCGCAATTTGTATAATGCCCGTTTCTATATAATTCTGTAGTTTTTCGGGCGGTATCATATCGCGCAGGGCATCGTATAAAGGTTGCATGTATGGGTCGAGTTTTTCTTTTAAATCCCCGGGCAAAAAACCAAGGTTCTCCCCTGCTTCAACTGCTGGGCGGGTTAAAATAATGCGCCTTACCTGTTTTTCCTTTAAGGCTTTTACCGCCAGGGCAACCCCGGTATATGTTTTTCCGGTACCCGCCGGGCCAATGGCAAAAACCATATCGTTTTTTTTCATAAGTTCTACCAAACGCTGCTGATTGGCCGTCTGCGCCTTGATTAAACGTCCATTTGCGCCATGTACCAGTACTTCTCCGTTTATTTTGGCGTCTATTTCGTCCTGTCCGCCTTCACTTGTAAGAATACGCTCTATTGTATTTTCATCCAGCTTATTGTACTTCCCAAAATGCGTAACAAGCATATCCAGCCGTTTATCAAACTCTTCGAGCAGTTCTTCCTCGCCATATGCCTTTATCTTGTTACCCCGGGCCACAATTTTAAGCTTTGGGTAATACTTCTTTAAAAGCTCTATGTTGATGTTCTGGGTCCCAAAAAATTCCTTCGGATTGATTTCGGTGAGTTCTATTATAAGTTCGTTCAAAAGCTAATTTTTAAGTGAGTAATTTATCTTGATATACACGTATAAAAAGTACGTATTAAAATGGAAAAATCTATTACTTTTTAGTAGGTTTGTGCTAAACAAATACACAAACCTTAATTTGTTACCATTTCTAACAAACTTAAGCAAAAAAACACTTTCTTAAATTAAAAAAATATCAACATTTTAATAAATGGCTATAATTACATTAACTACAGATTTTGGTGAGCGGGATCACTTTGTAGGTGCCATTAAAGGTTTTATCCTTAGCGAAATAGATAATGCCACGATTGTTGATATCTCTCATCTGGTTAGCCCATTTAACATTATGGAGGCGGCTTTTATTTTAAAAAACGCCTATAAAACCTTCCCCAAGGGAAGTATTCATATTATTGGGGTCGACTCCGAGCTAACGCCCATTAACAAGCATATGGCCGTGCTTATTGACGGGCATTATTTTATTGGCGCCGATAACGGAATTTTATCTTTCCTTGCCTGTGAAATAAACCCCGAAAAAATGGTGGAAATAAATATTCACGACCGCATTGAAAGTGTTTTTCCCGTGCTGGACGTCTTTGTAAAGGTTGCAGGCCATATTTCCCGTGGCGGCACCTTGGAAGTTATAGGAAAGTCCATTACAAAGCTGAAAATGCTAAAAGACCTCTCCCCCATTATCAACAACGAAGAAACTCAAATTACGGGCAGCGTGATATATATAGACAATTACGGAAATGTAATTACCAACATTCCCATGCAATTGTTTGAAAGGTATAAAAGAGGTAGGAATTTTGAATTATGGGCACGCAACCATAAATTCACCAAAATATACACCAAATACAGTGAAGCGGTAAATTTCGACAAGAAAAAACCCAATAATAAAGATGGTGAAAAATTAGCTATTTTTAACTCGGCAAACTTAATAGAGCTTGCCATCTATAGAAGTAATTTGGATACGGTGGGCGGTGCTTCAACTTTATTGGGCCTAAAATATAGGGATACGGTAACCGTTAATTTTACGTAAAGTGAATGGTTAATGGTTAATGGTTAATGGTTAATGGTTAAATGTAAAAGAATAACGCTGAACAACAAACAATAAACAACGAAAAACGAGCAACGAAATAAATGACAGCAATAATAAAAAGGGAAATCAGCAGTTTTTTTTCATCTCCCATAGCCTATTTGGTAATAGGCCTATTTTTGGTGCTTAATGGTTTGTTTCTGTGGGTTTTTAAAGGCGATTTTAATATAATTGAAAGTGGTTTTGCAGATATGAATCCGTTTTTTCAATTAGCGCCATGGATTCTTTTGTTTTTAATTCCGGCAGTTACCATGAAAAGTTTTTCTGAAGAAAAAAAAGCCGGAACGTTGGAATTGTTGCTCACACGCCCCATAAGCAAAACACAAATTGTTATGGGCAAATTTATTGGCACATACCTGCTCGTTGTTATTGCCTTGGTGCCAACATTACTTTATGTGCTTACCATCTGGAACCTGGCAGATCCCGTGGGCAATATAGACATGGGAAGCATTGCGGGTTCTTACTTTGGACTTTTATTTTTAATTGCGAGCTACACCGCCATTGGCATTTTTATGTCTTCTCTTACCGATAACCAAATAGTGGCTTTTATTGCGGCCGTACTGGTTTGTTTTTTGTTTTTTTATGGTTTTTCTGGATTTTCGGGGCTGGGTAATCTTTCGTTTATGGAGAAATTCAGTTTAAAATATCATTTTGATAGCATTGGAAGGGGGGTAATAGACTTTCGGGACGTAATTTACTTCGTGAGCATTTCGTTCTTCTTTTTAGTAGTAACCATTTTTAAATTGAAGTAATTATTTTGATTTCAACTAAAAAAAACAGCGGAAAAATTATCTTAACAATTCTGGTTCTCATCGGAATTAATTTCTTGGCATCATTTATGGTTTTACGGTGGGATCTAACAAAAAATAAACGCTACACCTTATCTGATGCATCAAAGGAAACCGCAAAAAATGTCGATGAAGCAATAATTATAGATGTTTTGCTTAATGGCGATATGCCACCGGAATTTAAACGCCTACAAACAGAAACAAAACAGTTGCTGGAAGAATTTACGGCAGTTAACAACCATATCCGGATAAATTTTGTAAATCCAATGGATACCGGTGCCCCCAAAGAACAAACAATCCAATCGTTGCAAGAATTGGGCCTTACCCCGGCCACGGTAACCATTGAAGAAGGAAACAGCATGTCCCGCGAACTTATATTTCCCTGGGCTTTGGTAAACATGGGCAAAAAAACCGTAAAGGTATCGCTCCTTCAAAATAAATTGGGTGCCAACAGCGAACAGCGCATCAACAATTCGGTGCAACAACTTGAATATACATTTGCCGATGCCTTTAAACAATTGACCATTCAGCAAAAAAAGAAAATAGCAATATTAAAGGGCAATAATGAAATGCCCGACAAATATTTGGTAGACTATTTAATAAGCCTTCGTAATTATTACCAATTGGGTCAATTTAACCTGGACTCGCTTAAAAACCAGCCCCAGAAAGTACTGGAAAACCTTAATCGTTTTGATGCTGCCATTATTGCCAAGCCTACCGAAGCGTTTACCGATAACGAGAAATATATTTTAGATCAATATGTCATGAACGGCGGGAAGACCCTGTGGTTGCTCGATGCCGTTGTAGCCGATCTGGACAGCCTTCAGAATGAAAAATTTACATCGTTTGCCATTCCCCGTAACCTTAGGCTGGACGATATGCTCTTTCGCTATGGGGTACGTATTAACAAATCGCTGGTCCAAGACCTTATTTCAACACCGGTAACGGTTACCAACCAAAATGGTGAAATTCCCATAAACTGGTTTTACTCGCCAATGGTGGCACCGCCAAACAATCACCCCATAAACAAAAGCTTAAATGTAGTAAAGCTGGAATTTGCCAGCCCGATAGATACTTTGCCCAATGATATTAAAAAGACAATTCTTCTAAAAAGTTCTCCACAATCTAAAGTGGTCGGGGTTCCTACAATGTACAGTCTGGATGAATTTGACACGCAACAGCACATAGAAACTTTTAACGACGGAAACAAAACCTTAGGCGTTCTTCTCGAAGGAAAATTTGTTTCGGCATTTAAAAACAGGGTCAAACCTTTTAAACTTGCCCAAAACAGAGATGCTGATGCCAAAGAGAATAAAATAATCGTAATCTCGGATGGCGATATTGCAAACTACAATTATGTAAACAAAAAGCCATTAATTAACGGTGTGGATAAATGGACCAAACAGGTTTACGGAAATAAAGAATTCCTGCTAAATAGCATAAACTACCTTTTGGACGACAACGGACTTATAAACATTCGGTCCAAGGAGATTGCCCTCGCTTTTTTGAACAAACAAAAAACCTACGAACAAAAAACCTTCTGGAAAGCTATAAACATTGGTGTTCCCATAGTTTTAATCCTTTTGTTTGGTATTGCTTTTTATTATTTTAAAAGGAAAAAATACACGGTTTAAATGTTGATAAGTTATTTTCTGTAAAAAAATCAATTAAGATATCTTTGTAAGTGTTAGAAAATTGAGAATTCAATGAAATTTATAGTATCAAGTTCATATTTATTAAAACAACTTCAAGTATTGGGCGGCGTTATTAACAATAGCAACACACTGCCTATTCTTGATAATTTTTTATTTGAATTAAACAACAATAAACTTACCGTTTCGGCATCCGATCTGGAAACTACCATGAGCGCAGTTCTGGAAGTAGACTCAGAATCTGAAGGGAACGTTGCAGTTCCTGCAAAATTGTTGCTGGACACCTTAAAAACATTTCCCGAGCAGCCGCTTACATTTGTAATAGAAAACAACAATACCATTGAAATAAGCTCCAACCACGGTAAGTATGCCCTGGCGTATGCAGACGGGGCCGAGTTTCCCAATTCGGTAGAATTGGCAGACGCAAGCTCAACCACCATTCTTGGGGATATTTTGGCTACGGCCATCAGCAAGACTATTTTTGCATCGGGTAACGACGACCTCCGTCCGGTAATGAGCGGAATTTTCTTTCAATTTTCTCCGGAAAGCCTAACATTTGTAGCAACCGATGCCCATAAATTGGTAAAATACCAACGTAATGACGTTACAGCATCACAAGTTGCTGAATTTATCATGCCAAAAAAGCCGTTAAATCTTTTAAAAGGAATCCTAGCAGGAAGTGAAAGCGATGTTACAATTGATTATAACGAAAGTAACGCCAAGTTTACTTTTGACAACATAGAATTGGTTTGTAGGCTAATTGATGGAAAATACCCCAATTACGAAGCGGTAATCCCGAAGGAAAACCCAAACAAGTTAACCATAGGCCGTTCTCAATTTTTTGGTTCGGTAAGGAGGGTTTCCATTTTCTCAAACAAGACCACGCACCAAATACGGCTAAAAATTGCCGGGGCCGAATTGAATATTTCGGCAGAAGATATAGATTACAGCAATAAGGCAGAAGAACGTTTAACTTGCGATTATCAAGGAGACGATATGGAAATTGGTTTTAATTCCAGGTTCCTGAACGAAATGTTGAACAACTTAGCTTCAGACAATGTTTCGCTTGAAATGAGCCTGCCTAATAGAGCCGGAATTTTAACCCCCGTTGATGGGCTGGACGAAGGCGAACATGTTACCATGCTCGTAATGCCGGTAATGCTTAACAATTAAGCCTAGAAAAGCAACTAACTAATTATATATTTATAAACCCCGTCTAAATTGTGTGTTAATTTAGAACGGGGTTTTTATATTTTATGCCCTTTCCTTCTTTCTTTGCTATTTTAAAATAGACAGACTAAGTGGATAATTTGCTTCTTGCCCATTGGAAACACGGATCGCATTCACTATTGGAAAAACAAAAGCCATAATACCGATAACTATCAATGCCAATATCCCGAAGCCAAAAAACAATATAAGCGGAATGCTTAAAATCGAATAAATAAGGATGCTTAATTGAAAGTTAATAATAGATTTTCCATGATGGTCCATGTCTATTACGTTTTCCTTATTAACGAGCCATAAAATCAACGGAACGATAAGTCCGCCGAACCCGGTAACATAATCTAATAACTGACTTAAATGTGTAACGACTAATAATTGATTGTCTGATCTTTGCATAACTGATTTCTTGATTGATGGTTTATACAAATAAGACGAGCCAATTGTAGTTTTGTTACAAAAAATAACAGATTCCCCCATCCTATAAAAGAAAAAAGACCCACAATTGATTAATTCTTCAATTTATGAGTCTTTTTTGTATGTATTCCAACCCGCTTAAAACGGGATCGGTATATTATTTATGACAAAGAAGATTTTTTAACCCCCTCGCTTGTTTTCATCCTCCATGCATCCAACATCCAAGAAGTTTTTTCAAGTTCCCGTATGTAGGCGCCTATTAAATCTATGGTACCTTCGTCGTCCCCTGCTTCGGCAGTTTTAACAACTTTGCGCATTTGTTTAAGGATGGTTCCATGATCTTTCAATAAAATTTCGATCATTTCAATATCAGTCTTATCACTACTGGATTCCTTTAAATTTGAAATCTCAAGGTATTTCGATAAGTTGCTGACCGGTTGGTGCCTCAATGTCAAGATGCGCTCTGCAATTTCATCTACCTTAAGTTTGGCATCGTTGTATAGTTCTTCAAATTTTTCGTGCAGGTCAAAAAAGTTTTTTCCGAAGATATTCCAGTGAAAATTTCTTAATTTTTGATAATACACATGATAATCTGATAATAAAACATTCAGTTCAAAAACTGTTTTTTCGGTTTTACCGTTATCTAAATCTAAATAGCTCATTCTTTTTTTGATTTTTAATTTATATCCTAAATATACAAAAATGCTGGCCTAAAAAGGGCTTTTTAACAAGGTTTAACTCTCAATGTTAAGCATATTAATAAGTATATATTTACAACCCATCTTACTTTAAGTATTTGTATTTTTGTTCAAAATAAATGTATGAAGCTTCAGGACACAATTATAGCATTGGCTACCCCGGCCGGTGCAGGCGCCATTGCAGTTATTAGGATCTCGGGAAAAGATGCCATTGACATAACAACTCCTTTTTTTAAATCGGTAAACGGGAAAAAGCTTTCCGAACAAAAATCGCATACCATACATTTAGGCCATATTATCGAAGCTAAAAAAACGCTTGATGAAGTACTGGTCTCCATTTTTAAGGGGCCAAACTCGTATACAGGCGAAAATGTAATCGAGATTTCATGCCACGGCTCGCCTTTTATACAGCAGGAAATATTGCAGTTATTTTTAAGGAACGGATGCAGGATGGCCGATGCAGGCGAATTTACCTTGCGCGCCTTTTTAAACGGCAAATTGGATTTAAGCCAGGCCGAAGCAGTTGCCGATTTGATTGCCTCAGACAATGAGGCAAGCCACCAAATAGCCATGCAGCAAATGCGGGGAGGGTTTAGCGGTGAAATAAAAAAATTACGGGAAGAACTCCTCAACTTTGCTTCGTTGATTGAGCTGGAACTCGATTTTGCAGAAGAAGATGTAGAATTTGCCAACCGAACCGAATTTAAAGCCCTCCTGGATAAAATACAGCTTGTGTTAAAACGCCTGATCGATTCTTTTGCCGTGGGAAATGTAATTAAAAACGGAATCCCGGTAGCAATAGTCGGGGAACCCAATGTGGGAAAATCTACCCTGCTAAATGCCCTTCTCAACGAAGAACGCGCCATTGTAAGCGATATTGCCGGGACAACAAGAGATACCATTGAAGACGAGATAAGTATTGGCGGCATTGGGTTTCGCTTTATAGACACCGCAGGGATCAGGGACACCAAAGATGTGGTCGAGACCATTGGAATTAAAAAAACATTTGAAAAAATAGAACAATCGCAAGTAGTTGTATACTTAATAGACAGCTTAAAACTTGCCCAGGACAAATCTGAAATAAAAAACATCCGGGTTGAGCTTGAAAAAATAAAGAACAAATTCCCGCAAAAGCCATTGGTGATCATTGCCAATAAAACAGACCAAATACCCGATACGTTAAAACAATTTATTGAAAGTGAAATAAACGACATTGCCGGCCATAACGATAAAACAAAAGCTTTGCTCCTAGCTGCCAAGACCGGTTTGGGCGTAGAAGAACTAAAAACCATCCTCCTAAACTTTGTAAATACCGGGGCATTAAGGAACAATGAGACCATTATTACCAATTCCCGGCATTACGACTCTCTACTGAAGGCTTTGCAGGAAATAGACAAAGTTCAAGAAGGCGTTGCCCATGAAATTTCCAGCGACCTTTTGGCAATAGACATCCGTCAGGCAATCTATCATTTTGGCGAGATAACGGGCGAAATTACAACCGATGATTTATTAGGAAATATTTTTGCTAATTTCTGTATCGGGAAATAAGTCACTTCCAAAAATTAAATATTTTTAACATCAAAGGAAACGATTATAGATTGGTTGCCATTATTTCGTTCAATGCCAAAAAGGTTTACATAAGGTTTATAGGTACGCACTCGGAATATGACAAGATTAAGGACATTAAAAACATTTAGCAATGATACAAACAGAAAAAGAATATAATACCATTGTTGAACGAATAGAAGAACTTATACAAAACCCTGATAATATAGAAAACCAAGATGCTAAAGGATATGTGGAGTTAAATCTATTGTCCGACCTTGTTGCAGATTATGAAGTACGCCATTATCCGGTTAAAAAGCCCTCGTTGGTAGAGGTTGTTAAGTTGCGTATGGTAGAAATGGGATTGAACCAAAAGCGTTTATCCGAGCTTTTGGGCGTAAGCACGTCAAGGGTAAGCGAGTACCTCAACGGAAAAAGCGAACCCACTTTAAAAGTTGCAAGGGATATAAGCGTAAAGCTCGGTATCGATGCTTCAATAGTTCTTGGGGTATAAACCCTATAAGTAAATATTGATATAAGGCATACATTTCCGTATGCCTTTTTTTGTTTTCATATAAAATTATAGCTTGTTCGTACCTTTAAAATATAACTAATTTCTGTATCGGGAAATAAGTCTTACTTTTAGTGTAGCGTAAACGGCTTTCACAAACCAATTTTAATTTAAAAGCTATTTATAATGAATAGTAACAAAATCAACATTGTAGAATTCCCTTCAAACTTAGGCCTTAAAAAAAGAATTTTAGATGTCGAGCCGGGCGTGAAAATGCTTCCTGAATGGTTAAAAAAGCATCATTTCCAACGAGCTTGTCAAACCATGTAACACCTATAAATTACCACCGCCCGCATATACCATGGACCTGGACTCTACACTGCAAATGATGAACGTGGACAAGGTGGTTGTATATGCCAAGGAACAGGCTAGATTACTTGCCAATGTAATTAAGGACGATCATTTTCTAATTATTCTCGGGGGCGATTGCAGTATTTTAATAGGCAATGCCATTGCGCTTAAGCAAACCGGTACTTATGGCCTCTTTTTTCTTGATGGACATACCGACTATATACCACCCGAGCTTTCCCAGACTGCTGCAATTGCGGGAATGGACCTTGCCATAGTAACCGGGTTTGGACATGAAAAGCTGACCAATATCTATAACTTTGCTCCTTATTTTGATAAAAGCAACGTATTTTGTGTGGGCAACCGGGAGTACGGTCCCGATTATGTACAGCCTATTTTGGAGTCCGGAATACCTTATTACGACCTGGATAGGCTTCGTGCTAACGGACTAAAAAATACTGCGGACCTCTTTATTGACTTGGTTGAAAAAAACAACCTTGATGGCTTTTTTGTTCATTTGGACCTGGATGTTTTAAACGATACTATCATGCCTGCCGTTGACAGTAGGCAGCAAGACGGGCTTTCTTATAGCGAACTTTCTGCATTATTGGTGCCCTTGCTCCAACATAAAAAGGCTGTTGGTATTGAAATTACCATTCTTGACCCTAATCTGGACAAGGACGGAAAATATACCGCCGATTTTGTAAACAATTTTATGGGCATATTGAACACTTCAAGACGCTAAAGCCATACTGCCTGTCAAGACCACACCATAAAACCACTTGCCAAGGGTTATTGGCAGTAATTGGTTCCTGCTTTGTAACAATAAAGGCATGATTTTACCGTGGGAACACTTCCTTTTTTAAGCTCCTTTATTACTTTGTATGTTACTATGGCTTCTTGACCATGTGTATGTGTTATTTTTATTTTTGCAAGACCTATTTTACTACTTTCACCTATTACTTTGGTCTTTTCACGTTCTACTTTGATGCTTTCACTTCGTACTTTGGTCTATTCACGCTCTACTTTGACGCTTGCACTTCGTGCTTTGGTCTTTGAAGTAAGTACTTTCTCACTTTATCATAATACTTAACTATTTTCAGTACATACTTCAATAGACGTTTTCTATACTACAGGGCTTGTCATAGATAATGCTCAATGATAATTGTTTACTTTGGTAGATGTTTTCTATACTATGAGGCTTGTAATAGATACTACTCTATGATAAATGTTTATTTTGATAGGTAAAATCTATAATTTATCACTTATAATGCATATTTCTATTGCTGAAATGAATATTTCTTCACTTTGATTTTCTACTTTGATTGATGAAGTTGATACATTTTGATGAATAAATACATATTTTTCTTATTTATGGTGCATTTGTTCTGCAGGTTTTTTGGTTTAAATAAGTCTTCTGGATGGTTTATTTCCTACCTGTATTATTGAGTATAAATAGCTGTTTATTGCGCCTACATTTCCATATGCTATTTCCTCCTACATGGTTTTAGTTACCTATTGGTTTTCTATTGCATACGGATATATATCTGCTTGGCCCCAAAAACTATTTTAAAGGGATAGTACTTCTTTTTATAATGGAAAAATTACAATGCCCTGTAGCTTTTATAATTGTATTTCTATGGGTTGTATGCTATTTTTTAGGGGAATTAAAAAGGCTCCTTTATCTTTTTTAAATGGTAATTCAATTTTTTTGTTGGTCCTTATGTATGCATTGGGCGTATACTCATTTTTAGGGTTTAAGTAAATTATTACCTTTCTTTTTTCTTCATTATAAATTACTTTATCCATGCTCCCCGCATCCAACGTTATCAACAATGCTTCTGGTGCTATAAAAACTTTGTTCCTTGCTGCCGTTGTAAGGATCATTTCAACTTGTTTCTTTTCGGCTTTTATATTTCCTCCAAAAGAAACCCATCCAAAATTGGCTGTTTTGGTTAAATAGGAAGCCGAATTGACCGCATAGCCAAAAAACCCGGAGCCATAGTCGCCCGATAGGTAATCTATTGCTAATGTTTGTGGAAACGAATGAAAAGCTGCCGGACCAAAACCGTCTTCTGTAATATTTGCTATGCCTCCCATTAACCCACCGTACCCAACTTTTAACAGGTAAAAATCGTTTGGTGAGTTTTGGTATGCTTTTAGTACGGGAATGGCGTTTAATGCCGACCCGTAATGGTGTATTTGCCGTTCTACCCTAGATAGTTTCCCGCCGTAGAGAAAGTCCCAATAACGTCGTGCATTTCCATTATATGCCCAATGCGGTATGGTGGGCATATAGGCCAGTATTGCATTTAATGTAACGTTGGCTTTGCCGGTATATCCAAAATAATCTGACCACATAAAAACTTCTTCCTGCCCTGTGGAATCCCATGGCATTTCGCTCCCAAATGGATAGTTTAACGATTTCCAATGATCGGCACGTGCTTTCATTTTTTGTTCCAGGTCCAGGGCAAGTTCGTCCAGCCCTTCACGTTGTAGGTCTATTAAAACGCAAAGAAACACGGTTCCTTCCATTTGTCCGAACTGTGCATAATACGGTGCCAATTTTGTCATGGCAATTGCAGTATGGTATGCCTGCTTTAAATACCAGTTCCAAGGTTTCTCTGTAACCAGTTTGGTATGGTATCTTGCCAAGCGGTACATAACCCAGTAAGCCGCGGTTACATGGGGGTAGTTGTAAGACCTCCCGGGGTCGTTGGCATGTTTATGGTTCCAGGCGGCCCAGGTTTTATAGTTAACCGTATCATTATACGTATTCTTTGGCATGCTGTCGGGCTGGTAGTAAAACATACTTTTTTTAACGCCATACTTGTTTTTACCGTCGGCATATTGTATGCCGCCCCAAAGTGTTTTATGTACAAAGCCTGAAAGCTTTTCTATTTCTTCTTTATCGGGTTGTGCATACTGCTTCATCATGGCTGCCAGCCAACTTCCTGACCCTCCTTCATCGCTCAGGCCTGCTATCCATGCACGGCTGTCTTGTGTTACTTGTTGTTTTGCTTCATAGTCGTAAGAAATTACAGATGGAGCACGGTTAAAGGGGTCTTTCTCATTATCGAACCATTGTTTGGTGGTTAAAAAGTTTCCCAGATTGTCTATTACTTCTGCTTCGGGCTTGATTATTTTGTAATTGATTGTTTGCTGCTTTCCGTCTTTATACTCGATAACAATACGGGCACGCCCCCATTGTTGTCCTTTTACCATGTATTCTACGTAGCCGTTTTTCAATGTTTCTTTTTTACGAATTGAAACTGCTCCTGCTGGCTTTACCGTTATTTTTTTTACTTCCGAAGGACTTTTTACAAACAGGCGTCCGTCTACATCCTGCGGTAGTACATATCCGGGAATACCAACGGCTACCGGCATTTTATTTTTTAATACTGTTTGCTGGATTTCCCTGATATTTTTGGCCAGCACAAATTTTATGGCAAAATCTCTTTTTTCTCCCGGTTGCAACACGGTAGATGTGGGCGTGTTCCATTGTTTAACGCCCTTCCATTGGGTTTCTGCATAGGCTTTGCTCAATGGCATCCATTCATGGAAACCTTCAAAAACGATACTTCTTCGGGTTGGGTCGTTCAACAAGGGCCTATAGGCCTGAAAAGGCATGTTTTCTTGTGGAAGTACAAGTAATGCCGCGCCTTTTCCGTTTAAATGCTTTACCTCTAAATACCCTGCGTCCATGCCTATATAGGGGTCGAAGAACACATTGTCTGCATGTGCTTCGTCCAGCGATTTTCCTTCCAATATATTATTGAAAACCATAGGAATGCCCAATGCTCCTATTTCTACGCTTTCTTTTCCGGGATTTGTCAATACAAACCGTAATACCAAGTCTCCGTTATCATTTTCGTAATAACGTTTTATGCTTAACGGAATATCTTTTGGGAAGGTGTTTGCCATGTCTGAAGCTGCCAAAACGTTTCCTTCGGAAGAAATTTGGCTTACCGGCTTTCTTGTATATGCCGATGAATAATCTTTCCATTGACCTTGGCCCGTTTTGAGCATTAAATTGATATCGCCCAGGTGGTATAGGCTGTCTTTGTCCCTAATTTTTAACCGTTCCCCGGGTGTAAAGTTAAATGTGGTATCTTCTACGGGAGCCAATCCCGCCACTGTTTGTGATGCCTTTACCAATTTTAAATAAAACTGGGCAGTTTTTACTTCAACAAAACCTTTTTCGACCCCCAAAGTGGAAGGTCTGCCGGTAATGTTATCCCAATACTCTTGAGAGTGCCCTTTAAAAGCAAGTACCATAAATAGTATAAGAATAAGGCTTTTTTGTAACCGCTGGTTTATCATTGTTTTGTGGCTTAGGTGGTTAACTTTATAGTTTTATTGCTCTTTTAGGGAAACATCCAAATATACCGAGTAACGGCCATAGGTTTCGTAGAAAGGTTTGTAAAGAACTCCGTCTATGGTAAATTCCAGTTTTTCTGGATTTCCTTTAATGGCTTTGCCCATTTCTTCTACATTAAAAGTTACTTTACGCCATGCTGTACGGGGTTCTGTTTCTTGGGCCGCGAGCAAAACGGGTCCGTAAAACAAACTGGCAATATTTTGTTGGTCCATTACTGGTTCTAAATGAAACTGGAACGGCATGCGCAACTCGACGGTATCTCCATCCTTCCATTTGCGGTTTATGGAAAGATAGGTTCCCGGTACTGCCCGAACCTTTTCTTGTTTTCCGTTTATCTTAACAAAAAAGCCTTTGGTAGCCCAATGTGGCACACGGACATTTAAAGCAAAGCTTCCGTTGCCCTTTATTGTCAACTTGGTAAAATCTTCTTTTGGAAAGGCAGTTGTTTGTTGCACGGTTATGCTCTTTTCTGTCCATTTTAAAGTAGAAGGAACATACAGGTTAACGTACAAGGCATTGTTGTCTTTGCTTTTAAAGTAAATTGAATTTTGAAGTTTTGTACTGCTTTCAAGGGCTGTGCCGTTGCAGCACGTAAACCCGGTCATGTTGGGGTTTCCAAAGTGCTTTACCGAGCCTGGCCTTAACGGAACGTGGTATGTATTGGCAGGCGTGTTTTTTGCTACCGAAGCAAGGATGTGGTTATAGAGTCCGCGCTCGTAATAATCCATTAATTCTCCACGCTGGTCGAAAAGGAAAAGGTTTCTAGTTAATTTAAGCATGTTGTACGTGGCACAAGTTTCGTTTTGTCCACCTGCCGAGAACCCGTTTTGGTATAGGGTGGCCGGCTGGCTTGTAAAGCATTCGGCATTTGCCGGGTTGCGGGCGCCTGCCACACCCCCGATACTGTACATATAGTCGTTTGTGGTTTTATACCAAAAGTTATCGGCCACCCGATAGTATTCTGGGGCATGCGAATCGCGGTACATTTCAAGCGCCCCCATTATTTGTGGGATGTGCTGGTTGGCATGCAGGCCACGAAAAGTATCGACGTTTTTGGCCAATCCATGAGAATGCCCTGCATTGCCATAAAATACTTTGATATTGTCGAACAATTGGGCCGTTTTTAAATAATTATCGTCTTTTGTTATTCTGTACAAACGTGCCATAGCCTCGTTCATCCCTCCAAATTCCCCTGCTATGTACCTGTTCCACATGCTAATAAGGGTACTGGTTGGGAGTTTGCTCAATCTGGCATAGACCCAGTCTCCCATTCCCTTGGCTATCTCTAAAGCCTTTTCGTTGTTGCTTACTTCGTAAACATCCATCAACCCGGCAATGATTTTGTGCAGCGTATAATAAGGTGCCCATACTTGAGTATCCTGCCCACCATAGGTAGCCCCGTTCTCCAACATGATAAATTGGTCGGGCGGATAAGCACTGATATAGCCTTTTCCCCAATTCCAGTAATCGGTATGGATACCATCTATGCTTAAATTGGAATTATAGTCTGTTTTTCCCGGACCCGGTGGCACCGCTGTTGGATCTACTACATGCTCGCCCCCTGTTGTTTTAGGGTTGCCGGACATTTGCGATAATTGGTACAAGGTATTTACCATATACTGCATTTTATTGGCAAAGTTTTGCTGTAACTCTTTATTGTACCCCGTACTGGCGTATGCTTGGGCAATGGCCGTTAAATAATGCCCGGTTGCATGACCACGTAGTTTTGTTTCTTGAGAATCCCATACGCCCAATGGCTCTGCTCCTTTTGGTTGTTCCTGCCCAAAAGCATTACGGAACATGTACAAAAAGGCGTCTGGATTGGTATTGGCCAAAGTATTTATAAACTTGTCCCTGTTTTCAATAAATTTTGTGCTATGTCCATGAAGATCGGCATTTAATGTAACCTGATTTAAGTTAAAAGCCGCTAGTGTACGTTTTGGTGTGGCAAGATTTCCTGTTTCTTTTACCGTTACAATGGCTTTGGGCGTTATGGCGGTTCCTGCAATATGCCCTGTTACCGTATATTTACCTGCTTTTAGTACTTTATTGTTGTCTTTGGGTGCCGGCCAAAGAACCCGTGCCCTTTGTTCTTGAATCCCGTCTTGATAAACGGCCTTTACATAACGCGGTAGCCTTGGAAGGTACCCTACCGTAGTTTCTACTTGAATATCTGGGACAGTGGTTATGTACTTATTGTATAGTTGCGGGGTATCCTTGGAAAAAACCGGAAGGTTGTCTTCGGGCTCTTTCCTTTCGTTTACAACGGTTTCTTCGTTATGCAGGGCGTTGTTGTAAATTCTTTCAGCTTGTTGTTGGCTTAAAGGAATGCGGTACACCCTAAAATCATGCAATTTTGCTTCTAAAAGCGATTCCCCAATGTAAAGTGCGTTTTTTTTGGCCGAATTGCCATTGAAAACCTCTTGTAACTCTAGTGCTATGGTATTGGTTTGGCCGGCCAATTTCCCATTGACATAGGTGCGCAAGGATTTTGAAGGGGTATCTAAAACTATGGCAATATGGTACCATTTATTAATCTCCAGGGCCGGGGAATTGGTTTTGTATTTTTTTCCAGTTGAAGTAGTAATTTCGGTTAAAAAACCCTTTTCGTTGTTGTTTCCAACAGGTGCAACAAGAAAATGGGCGTTTTTATGGTTTACAAAATTAAAAAAGTATTGCACTTTTTGGTCGGAATGTAAGTAAACCCAACCTACAACACTGATTGACTCTTCGGCAGATACTACTTCTCCGGGAATTGAAACATATGCGTTATCTGCTAAAGAAAGTACGGTTCCAAACTTTTCATCATCAACAAAGGCATGCTTTTCTCCATGTATTTCACCATGTAGATTGTTACGGGACCAATCTTTTGCATCGCCGTTAAAAACATAACGGGCAATCAATCCTGTTTCTCCAATACCATCCAGTATCTGGTCTCCGCTTTGGGCTTTTGTTATGGTTGTATTGAACACACAACTGCATAACAGCAAGTAAAATAGTAACTTATATGGTTTCATAATGTTAGCTTGGTTTTCTTTAGTTCTTTATAAATGGTTTCATTTTTATTCTTCGTTTGCATATACCTTGTCCCAAGAAGGTGGTTTTACGTCCAAGAGTTTTTCTACAAAAAAGTCTTTTCGTTTTTTATCGCCAAATGTACCTCCTGCGGAATGAGACATTCCCGGAACGACCACCAGCTGGAAGTCTTTTCCGGCTTTTATCAATGCATTTGCAAACTGATAGGTAGATGCGGGGTCTACATTATCGTCTACTTCACCTACAATCAACATTAAATCGCCTTGCATCTTTGAAGCGTTTTCAATATTGGAACATGCTGCATATTGTGGTCCTATTGGGTAGCCCATCCATTGTTCGTTCCACCATATTTTATCCATTCGGTTATCGTGACAACCACAAGAAGCTACGGCTACATCGTAAAAATCGGAGTTAAACACCAATGCTCCCCCGGCGCTTTGCCCTCCGGCAGAAGTTCCTCTAATTCCAACCTTATCGATATCCATATACGGGTATTTTTTGGCTGCTGCTTGCATCCACAGTTTTCTATCGGGGAAGCCAGCATCTTTAAGGTTTTTCCAACAAACATCCTGGAAAGCTTTCGATCGGTTAGAGGTCCCCATGCCGTCTATCTGTACCATGATAAACCCTAACTCTGCCAATGGCGACATAGACCAATAGTAACTTTGAAAGCTTTTTGGCACAAAAGAATCGTGTGGACCTGCATAAATGTATTCAATAATGGGGTATTTTTTTGATGGGTCGAAATTTGTAGGCCGGACGATGATACCCCAAATGTCTGTTTTGCCATCCCTGCCTTTAGCGTTAAAAACTTCGGGGTACTTCCATCCCGTGGCCAAAAGCTTGGATATGTCTGCCCTTTCCAATTCTTTGATCAACTCCCCGTTTTTGTCTTTCAGCAAGGTTATTGGCGGTGCATCGACCCTTGAATATTGGTCTACGTAATAACTGTTCTTTGCTGAAAAGTATACTTTATGGTTGCCATTTTCGGTAGTGAAACGTTTAAAGTTCCTGCCATCAAAATCTATTCTACAATAATGTTCGAAATACGGATCCTGGTCTTTGTCCAAGCCGCTTGCAATAAAATATATTTGTTTTTCTTCTTCGTCTACCTTTACAACTTCGCGAACGGGCCAATTCCCTTTGGTAATCTGCCTTATTAGCTTGCCGGTCTTTCCATTGTATAAGTATAAATGGTTCCACCCATCTCTTTCGGAAGCCCAGATAATCTGTTCGCCATTATTTACATCGTACCTGTATTTTTTCCCGCTGTAATCAATAAAAGTTGGGCTTTTTTCATCTACTAAAACCTTCACGTTTCCAGTATTGGCATCAATGTTTATTATACTGTAGCGTTGGTGACCACGCTCATTGTATTCGAAAGTAAAGGCACTGCTGTCTTTACGCCATGTTATGTTCCCTAAATGGAATTGCTGCTGAAATAAATCGGTAGGGATATATAAATGTTTGCCATTTTCCACATGAAATAATTGCGGACTCTTAAAAGCCACCTGATCGCCGGGTTTTAAATAATCCCTGGATTGTAATTTTGGCTGTAATTGGTCTTTGGGACTTGACTCGACAAAATAAATTTTATGGTCTTCTGCCGGTCGCAATTTATACGCCATGATTTTTTTACTATCGGGCGCCCATTTTATTTGCCATGAATAGTAATACCCTTTAGACCCATCAAAGCTGAGCTGCTTTTCTTCTTTTGTATCGAGGTTTTGCACGTATACGTTATAATTTTTAATAAATGCGGTATACTTTTTATCAGGAGAAATTACCGGTTCCCCCTTTCGTTCATCATCCCTATCGCCCCAATAACGGTTGGTGGCTTTCTTTTCAAGTTTCTTTATGATTGTTAATTTATAATTGACAAGGTTGCAAGAAAGCTCTAAACTATCTGTTTTAAAATTAAGTCGGTCTTCTTTAAATTTTAAGTCATGTATAGTGATGGCACCCGGTTGAATAGTGTCTTTATTTAAAACAGAAAGGCTTTTTGCCAATTTTGTATGATCGAAGGCCAGTTCTTGTCTGTTTTTTGAAGCGTTTACCTTTATATACTCATCTCCTTTTTCTGTTTTGTTGACATACCAAAATAGATTGTCATCTTGCCAATGAAAATCTGTTGGCGCATTATATACTTTATCCCTAAACAGCGTATCTACAGCCACAGATCTTTTATAATCGGCAATTGATCCTTGGGCATTTGTCCAAAAAGATGTAAAAAGTGTTATTATAACACATATTTTGCGGGCACAAGTTTTTATTGTATACATAAGCATAAAACTATGCATAAAATGCATAAGAAGTTTGAAGAATATTAGCAAAAAGTCATACTATCTTAACCGTTGAAACTCTAATTGTAAGTTTGATGAGGTATTCTGGTATTATAATTTTGAACATATAAATGCTTTTTTTCTACATATGAATCAATAATTAACCATTATCAATAGTATATTACCCAAATATGATATATGAAGCCTTTTTTTGATTAATATTGTTTTAAATACAGCCTAAAAATGAAAGTCCTCCCGTTTAAGATACCAAAACCCGAGCAAGAAGCATTGGTATACCAAGAAGATCATGAAGTGGTTTTTTACGACCAATTGCACCAACATGAAGAAATCCAGATCAGTTTTATTTTAAAAGGTAGCGGGACTTTGGTTGTTGGAGACTCTATTAATACCTACCATAAAAACGACATTTTGATTATTGGGGGCAATGTTCCGCATGTATTTAAAAGTGATGTTGAAGCCTCTGACATGTCTATTATGTACACACTATTTTTTACAAAAAACGCTTTTGGAAAGGAGTTTTTCCATATTAGCGATATGGAGACTGCAAAAGATTTTTTTACAAACGCAGCATACGGTATGAAAATTTCGGAGGATCATAAAAAGATTGTCAAAATCTTCAAAAAATTACAATACCAAAGTAAAATAGAGCGCATTGCCTCTCTTTTAAAAATAATAAACCAAATTATAGCCATTGAGCATGCTCCGCTTTCTTCTTTTATATACGGAAAAAAATATACCGACGACGAAGGAAAGCGTATGCGTGCCGTTTTTGAACATGCCATGGAAAACTACCACAACCAAATAACCTTAGAAGAAGTGGCCGATAAGGCCAATATGACCAAAAATGCGTTTTGTAGGTATTTTAAAAAGCGTACCAATAAAACCTTTTTTCAGTTTTTAATTGAAATACGTATTGAAAACGCCTGTAAACTTCTTTTTAGGAACAAAGAAATGTCTATTGCCACTGTTTCTGAGCTTTGCGGTTTTCAAAACATTACAAACTTTAACAGAAAATTTAAAGAACTTAAAGGTATAACGCCTTCTCAATACAGAACCCAATATTAAACGTTTATTTAATGCAAAAAGACGGATGAAACATCCGCCTTTTGGTGTGAAAAATCTACTTAAACTAACTCAATTATTATAAAATTAATATCCCGGGTTTTGTTTTAGGTTTGAATTGGTATTTAATTCTTCCAGACCTATAGGAAAAATAATGGTATGATCGCCTTGCGGTGTATGGTTGTACCAGTTCTTGGTTTGAAATACCCCAAAACGGATTAAGTCGGTTCTTCGGTGTGCCTCGGCAGCAAATTCCCAGCCCAGCTCATCTAGAAAACGACCGTATTGCACCGGCGATTGATTGCCCGGGGCATCAATGCTTCCATCTTCTGCCAAGGTTCCGTATTCTACGGTAGTATCTCCTTCCAGTTCTGCCCCGGTTACAGTGGCATCTGCCGGACTGTTGAAAGAACGCATACGTACATCTGTTACAATTTGAGCAGCTGCGCCACTTTGTCCGGTTCTCAACAAACTTTCGGCTTTCATCATTAATACTTCGGTGTAACGTAAAAAAGGAAAGTCATTATTAAGTGCGCCTGTGGCTCCCGGTTCAATTTCGTATTTGCCACAACGGAAACCATCGGTAAAATCGCAATTGAATATACTAGGCATTTCCTTCACCAAGGTCATAACCACGCTACCATCTGTAGCGTTTAGCTGATCGCCCATAAGCCAAGTGTCTGCCAATCTGTTATCGGTAGCTTCATAACTATCAATAAATTGCGGGTTACAACTGGAGCCGCCCCATGGTTGGGCTTCCATATCGAACACCAAACGATGATCTGGCAACAGCATCTTCATATGTGCACTCCATTCCTGCGCATATATTTGATCGTAAGGAACTGCAAAAACCATTTCGGGGTTTCCTTCATTTTGGGCACTAAATATATCTCGGTAATTATCTGAAAGTGTGAATTCCTGACTGTTAATTATTTCATTACAGGCTGCAATACATTTTTCCCATTGCGGCGTTCCGGTATAGACTTCGGCATTTAAATATACTTTTGCCAACACGTGATAAGCCGCCCATTTTGTCATACGTCCATATGTAGACCCGTCAACGGTTTCTGTTAACGAAGGAATGATTTCTGTTAGCTCGGATACAATAAAATCGTACACTTCCTGACGTGTGTTCTGTGTTGGAATTTCGTCGCTATAACTAGCAATAATGGGCACGTTGCCATGAGTATCTATCAACATAGAATAATACAAAGCCCTTAAAGCCCTCATTTCTGCAATAATGCTAGCTGCCTGTTCTTCTGAAACGGGCAGGTTTCCAGATTCTATCTGTAAAATTACCCTATTGGCACTATTGATACCATTAAAACAAGTAATCCATGTATTTCTGGGCTGCCATTGGGTATTGTCCCATTGATGGAAGTGCATACGTTTATACGTTCCGCCATCGTCCCAACCGTTGGGTCTTGTGGGAGTTACAATCATATCGGCAGGTTCTTCCTGAACATCAAAATATCCTTGCCAACCCATAATAAATCTTAATGGCGTATAAGCCGAAGCCATTACTGCAACGATATCGGAGTCGGCCGGAACAAAAGAATCTTCGGTAACTTCTGAAAATACTTCTTCATCTAAATTGGTGCACCCTATAGTTGTACAAGAAACGATTAGTGCAAGAGCCAAAAATTTTATGATAGAAGGAGTTAAATAACTTGTTATATTTTTCATCGTTTTAAATTTTATAATGTGAAATTAATTCCTAGTGTAAAGGTTCTTGTAGAAGGATATTTGTCCCGCTCGTCGTTGCCTGGTGCAAGTCCACTCCTATTCACTTCTGGGTCTATCCCCTTGTATTTGGTAAAAGTAGCAAGGTTGAGTCCCGAAAAGTAAATCCGGAAACTATCGGTAAATTTAAGTGCATCCTTTGGCAAGGTATACCCCAGGGTAACATTGTCTATTTTTAAAAAATCGCCGTCTTCCACATAATAGCTTACATACCGCTGTACATCGTTTAAAACAGCTTTTCCGTATACTTCATCAAAAGCAGAATCCAATACATTGTAGCTCACTGTTGGGTTTTCGTAGAACATGCGGGAGAAGTTCAGGATTTGATAATCCATTGCCCCGCGTAAATTAATGTTGAAGTCCCAGTTTTTATACCTTACCGTATTGTTCCAACTGTAATAAGCGGTTGGAAGGCCGTTTCCTAAAACCTGTCTGTCTTCGGTGGTAGCCTCGGTGGCTGGAATAATGTCGCCTTCGGGAGTTTCAATAAGGAAAATTCCATCATCCGTAATATCCACACTTTTTAAACCGAAGAAATTCCCGATAGGCTCTCCTTCTTTTACCCGGTGTGTTTCAATTTGAATGGGCTCCCCGGTATATCCCTCATCAAAGAAATCGTTGGTTAGCTGAAATTCATCATTAGACAACGAAATAACTTCGTTTGTGTTTTTTGAATAAGTAAAATTGGCGGTCCATGTAAAATTTTCCGTTTGGAACGGTATTACGTTGAGCAAAACTTCCAAACCTGAGTTTTCCAGCTCGGCAACATTTGCAGCTATGGTTCCATAAAAATATGGAGGTGTTGGTACGCTATAATCATATAAGGCGCCTTCTGTCCTTCTTTTATAATAATCGATAGCACCGCTTATACGGTTATTTAAAAACCCAAAATCCAACCCGAAGTTGAGTTCTTTTTTCTTTTCCCACCGTAAGTTCGGGTTGGCGTTTCTAGAAGGCACCAACTCACGTATCCAGTTTCCGTTGTTTAAAAAGTAATCGCCATAAGTTAGCCCACTTAAAGATTGGTAATTTTCTCCTGCATTAATCCCGGTAATACCATAACCTGCACGAAGTTTTAAATTGTCTACCCAGTCAACATTTTCCATGAAAGCCTCTTGGTCTATGCGCCATCCGGCAGAAATTCCCGGGAAATTCCCCCATTTATTGTCTTCTCCAAAACGGGAAGAACCTTCGTGGCGTAAACTGGCAAGCAACAAATAACGATCATCATAATTATAAGTTACCCGCCCAAAGAAAGCGATTAATTTATCTGAATATTTATCGCTTCCCATTCCGGCTTCACCGAGTTGCAAGCCTTGTCCGGAACCAATATTGTTATAGGTAAAACCATCGGTTGGGAAACGCCTGTTGGTTGCCCAAAAGCCTTCGGTTACATTATCTTCATAATTGTACCCAGCCAAACCTGTTACGGTATGCTTGCCAAAAGTTTGTTTATAATCGAGCGTTAATTGCCCGTAATTTCCCCTATAATCATTTGTGCCCCTTGATGCAAAACCGTCTTGTGCATATTTTACAGTAGAAACATGGTTTTTGGTTTGATAAAAACCACGGATGTTCGAGTTCCCTTTTCGTGTATAAAGTCCTTTTAAGGTGAGGTTATCATT
The DNA here is from genome assembly GCF_037029175.1 of Galbibacter sp. PAP.153. Taxonomy (NCBI): domain Bacteria; kingdom Pseudomonadati; phylum Bacteroidota; class Flavobacteriia; order Flavobacteriales; family Flavobacteriaceae; genus Galbibacter; species Galbibacter sp. PAP.153. The sequence continues at coordinate 85,746 of NZ_JAZEUN010000001.1, forward strand.
AAAATCGTAACTCATGCTAAAATCGAAACGTACATTTCTATAACGGTTCTCCCCAATGGTTTCTTCAATATAGCCTACAGGATTATCGTAAAAATAAACATCCCTTTCGTACCAATTTCCATTTTCGTCATAAATTGGTTCGGTGGGATTGCGTATAATGGCCTGTCTGTATATGTAAGGATCGAAACTGGTGCCATCGCCAAGGGCATTGTATACCTGTTCACTGGCGATCATGGCTATATTTGTCTTCAATTTATTATCGAACATGGCATGGTTAACACTAATCCGACCCGTGTATTTCTCTGTTTCAGATTTAAGAAATATTCCTTCCAAATCACGGTAATTTACAGAAGCTGTAATATTGGTAGCATCGTTCCCTCCTCTAAAAATCACGTTATGTACCTGGCTAAGTGCATCTCTGGTAATTTCATCGAGCCAATCAGTATCAGATCCAAAATCTTGCAGGTTTGCCCCCACAAAACTATAGCCTTCGGCATACTTTTGCCGTAATTCATCGGCATCAAGAAAATCCATCTGCCTTGCTATAGTAGACAAAGAAGAATACCCATTGTATTCTATGGTAGGTTTGGCATTGTAATTCCCTTTTTTGGTGGTAATGATAATAACGCCATTGGTTCCCCTTGTACCGTATATTGCAGTAGCAGAACCATCTTTTAAAACATCAATAGATTCTATATCTTCCGGGGCTACAGTGCTTAGGCTCCCAGGAACGCCATCTACCAAAACCAGCGGATCGGTGCCCCCGGTAAGCGATGAAATTCCCCTTAATTTTACCTGAGACCCTTGTGTTGGGTCTCCGGAAGGCGCAGAAATGGTCAAACCGGCAACTTTACCCTGAATAAGTTGTGCGGCATCTTTTACGTTCCCCTGTACAAAATCTTCAGATTTTACCGTTGCAACAGCACTGGTTACATTGGCCTTTTTCTGGGTACCATAACCTATGACCACCACTTCGTCCAGTTCCTGTAAATTTTCTTTTAAAATAATATCGAGTGAAGTTTTATTTCCAATTGAGGCTTCATAAGTTTCAAAACCAATATATGACACCACAATGGTTGAATTGGCAGCACTTACATTTAGTTGAAAATTCCCATCAAAATCGGTTACAACCCCGTTTGAAGTATTTTTTTCTGAAACCGATGCCCCAGCTATGGGAATTCCGTTTTCGTCTCTTACAATTCCCGTTATATTTTGTTGTGAAAAAGAAGAAAATGAGGTCAAAAAGAAAGCCAGTACATAAAGCAATTTGTATTTGTTAAAATTACTTCCATGTATAGCTCCAATGGATGAATTGGTTTGTTCCATAATTAATAATTTTACTGGTTAAATTGTTAGTTTTTAAATAGATAAAACAACCTATGCGATATGCATAAACTGCATTTTTTTATTACGTGTTAGTTTAACACTTGTAAAATTATGACTATAAATGTTAAAGAATATTTAAATATTAGCATATACTAATACTATATTAACTAATATATAAAGAAACATACATAAAACAGAAGAAAATACATTAATCTATAATAAAAACAAGGAATATATCAAAGTAAAAAACAAGCTGATAATATTTCATTAGTTTTGGTTAATATCGACCGTGTTTTATATAAACCCAAACATTATATTTACAATTTCCGGCACACTTAAACCAATTTACATTAAATGAAGAAACCTTATTACCTCCTGATATTCCTTACAATTATTGCAAATAATTTAAGCGCTCAAAAAGGCAATATCTTAATTAATTATACGGTATCCATAATAAACCCGGAGCATCATACATTCCAAATGGAACTTGAGCTAAAGGATTTTGCCAAAGATACCATACAACTTAAAATACCAAATTGGACACCGGGTTATTATCAATTTAAAGATTACGCATCGACCATAGAAAACATAAGTGCGGAGCGTAAAGATGGAACTGCCATTGTAGTTGAAAAAATCAACAAAAATACTTGGCAGGTCATTAAAAAAGTACAGGATGCTGTTTCTATAAAGTACAGTATAAAAGCCGAAAAACAGTTTGTTGCCGATAGCTTTATGGATACTACGCATGCATATATAGTACCTGCAAACAATTTTTTGTATCCCGAAGGCTATTTAAACAATGAAGTACAAATAAATATCAACCGTGGAGACCCTATAAAATGGCAAAACATTGCTACGGGCCTTACATTGGTAAACTCTAAAACAAGCATATACCGCGCAAAAAATTTCGATTTTTTATATGATTGCCCAATTTTAATTGGTAATCTAGACGAGTTGCCTTCATTTAAAGTAAAAGGAGTTCCCCATAAATTTATAGGTTATAAACTTGGCGATTTTGATGGTGCAGGTTTGATGAACAGGCTACAAAAAATAATTGAAGCTGCCGTGGACATTTTTGATGATATTCCGTACAATCAATATACTTTTATCGGGATTGGGCCCGGTCGGGGTGGAATAGAGCACTTAAACACTACTACTGTAAGTTTTGACGGAAACCAGCTTACATCGGAAGAAAGCATTAACCGTACCTTAAATTTCTTGGCACATGAATATTTCCACCATTACAATGCAAAAAGAATTAGACCATTCGAACTGGGCCCGTTTGATTACGAAAATGGCAGTAAAACAAACCAGTTATGGATAGCCGAAGGCTTGACCGTTTACTATGAATATATAATATCGAAAAAATCGGGAATTATAGATAAACAAATATTTTTCAACGACTTAGAATCACATATCAATGCAGTGGAAAGTAATCCCGGACGGAAACATCAATCTTTGGCTCAGGCCAGTTTTAATACATGGAAAGATGGCCCATTTGGAAACTTAAAAGATGAAAAAGGTAAAACCATTTCTTATTACGACAAAGGCCCCATTGTTGGGCTTTTCTTGGACTTTGCAATTAGAAACGCTACCCATAACGAGAAATCCCTTAACGATGTAATGAAAACATTGTATTGGAAATACTACAAAGAACTTAATAGGGGCTTTACCGAAGCAGAATTTCAAACTGTATGCGAAACCATTGCCGGGGTCTCACTAGCAAAAGAATTTGAATATGTTTATACCACCAAGGAATTGGACTACAACAAATATTTAAACTATGCCGGTCTAAAAATTGAAAAATCCAGTGATGCAAATGGTAAGGTCTCACTTTATAGAATCATGGAAATAAAACAACCGTCAGCGCTTCAGAAAAAAATACAAGGTGCATGGTTGCAACAATAACCATACACCTTCTGTTTTGTCTATTTTTATACCGAAAACCAATTATTCAGGCGAGATAATCCCTATCCAACCACCCCCAGAATGCATGGAAATATCCAATTCGTCGGTTGATGAGATTATTTGTTTTTTAACCGAATAGTCTTTGGCAACTTTATCAGAATTTATGCCATCTTCAAACCAAACAATGTTGTATTTCCTTTTTGAATCTAAAAAAGACATGTCTATTTTAAAGTCGCGCGGGGTTTCATCTGTTAGTCCGGCCACATACCATATGTCTTTGTTCTTTCTGGCCAAGACCAAATAGTCCGAAATTTTTGCTTCGATCACCTTTGTATCTTCCCATGTGGTTGGTATTTTGGAAATAAACCCGGTACTTTCTGGATTGTTGTAATAATTAGATGGGCTGTCTGCCAACATTTGCAAAGGGGCCTCGAACATTATGTACAAGGCCATTTGGTGGGCACGGGTGCCCAATGTCATTGGCCTGTTAAAGCGAACGGCATAATTATCTTCATGTGCATTGTCCATACCTCCTGGCGTATAATCCATTACCCCGGCTGTCATTCTTGTAAAGGGAAGGGTTAGGTCGTGCTCGGGAGTAATTTTATCGGTCCACTTATTATTTTCCAATCCTTTTACAGCTTCATAATTAATGATGTTCGGGTAAGCCCTGCGCATGCCCGATGGCTTCATTCCTCCATGATAATCTACTAGTAAACGGTGCTCGGCAGCCGTTTTGGCCAAACGCTCGTAAAAATTGGTCACGTATTGGTCGGCTCTTTGTATAAAATCGACCTTTACCCCTTTTATCCCCCATTTTTCGTATTGGGTTAAAAGGACTTCCATATTGCTGTCTAAAGGCCGCCATAGACTCCAAAGTATAATGCCCACATTTTTTTCCTTGGCATAAGCCGTTAAAGATTCCATGTCTATATCCGGGTTGGGCTCCATTACGTTTAGAGTAGATTTAGACCATCCTTCGTCCAATATTATGTACTCCAAACCAAATTCAGCTGCAAAATCTATGTAATATTTATAGGTCTGTGTATTTAAACCACTTTTAAAGGGCACATTGTAAACATTGTTTGCATTCCACCAGTCCCATGCTACTTTTCCGGGTTTTATCCATGAAGTATCTTTTATTTTTAAAGGTGATGCCAACTGGTAGACCAAATTGTTTTCTACTATTTGCTTATCGTTTTCCGAAATCATAAACAAACGCCAAGGAAAAGTCCTGGCCCCGGAAGTTTTTGCAATATATGGAGCCGCTTCTTTTATTTTTTCCAACCGGTCCTGATCTTCTTTTAATGGTTCGGTGCTTAAAACATAGTTGGGAAACAAGCTTTTAAATCCTTTGTCTGATTTTTCTAAAAACAGGTTTGGGTAATCGTATAAATCTGCCTCTGTTATGGAGACACTCTCGCCCCGTTTATTGGTGAAAAGTGTTGGTAGTGCCGCAATTGTTTTAGGTTTTATTTCAGAAACTTGTGTTTTTGTGTAGTAATTTTCAAAATGCGAAATCAATTGTTTTTCTTCAGGCAAATAGCATTGATAATCTGACGGGAAAGAAACATCCATGCCTTCGTCCATTACTTCATCATTGCCTTTAAGCTTGGAAACAAAACGGTATGCTACACCATTGTTGTATGCCCGGACCTCAAAATTAAAATCATCATAATTTAAGGTAAGTAAGTTATAATGATCCGTAATCCTGCTGGATTTGGTAGGCACAATGGCAGTAATTTCATTGCTGATTTCTTCAACGGTACTATCGTTAGGCTCTTTACCCTGTCCAAAAGTTTTTCCGGAAGCGAAATCCATTTTCGGACTAATATTTTCGACTAAAACATTTCCGTTAAGGTAAATCTTTAAATTAAGGCCTTTCTCGTGTGTTACAGCTACTTTAATGTGGGTGTTTGGGGAACTGAGGTTCTGCTGGGCAGCGATTGAACCTATAAAAAGCCACCCAAAAAGGCAGCATAAAAGTGTTTTCATTATAATTATAAGTTTTAAGTGTGGTTATTGGCTGGCTAAATTTATTAATTTTAAAATTAAACATTCAATATTTGCATTGGTTTATATTTTTCATAACATGCCTCATGCTATACCCCACGACAAAAAATTGTTGATTATCAGTTTATTAAATATTTTGAAAATATTTTAATAAGCTACATAATCTGTACGCACAAAAAAAGGCAACCCTTAAGTTGCCTCTTTTAATAATTGTTTTTTAATAAATTAGTTTGTTAAATCAAAGCGGTCAAGGTTCATAACCTTGTTCCAAACAGCTACAAAATCGTTTACAAACTCTTTTTTGGCATCCGAACTTCCATAAACTTCGGCCAAGGCACGAAATTCGGAATTAGAACCAAAAATCAGGTCGGCCCGTGTAGCAGTCCATTTTAATTCCCCCGTTTTTCGGTCGCGTCCTTCAAACACTTCTTCATTATCTTCCGAAATTTTCTCCCAAACCGTACCCATATCTAGCAGATTTACAAAAAAATCGTTTGTCAATGCTCCCGGACGTTGGGTAAACACACCGTGCTTAGAATGGTCAAAATTAGTATCGAGAACCCTCATTCCGGCAAGTAAAACCGTAGCTTCTGGAGCTGATAAAGTTAAAAGCTGAGCCTTGTCTACCAACAATTCTTCTGTTGATACTGAAAATTTAGTCCTGCGGTAATTACGAAAAGCATCTGCATAAGGTTCCAGATATTCAAAAGCTTCTACGTCTGTCTGTTCTTGTGATGCATCCATACGCCCCGGCGTAAATGGTACGGTAACATCGTGCCCGCCATTTGCGACAGCCTGCTCCACTCCTACGCATCCTGCCAGGACAATAAGATCGGCCAAAGATATTTTTTTGTCTCCGCTATTAAATTCTTTCTGAATTTTCTCGAGTTCTCCCAACACTTTGGCCAATTGCGATGGATTGTTAACTTCCCAATCTTTTTGAGGCATTAAACGTATACGCGCACCGTTTGCACCACCGCGCTTGTCGGAACCACGAAAAGTAGAAGCCGATGCCCATGCGGTAGACACCAATTGTGGAACGGTTAATCCCGTGGCTAGTATTTTAGTTTTTAAAGCGGCTATGTCAAGGTCGTTTACCAATTTATGGTCAACTTCGGGAATTGGGTCTTGCCATAAAAGTTCTTCAGTAGGCACTTCCGGGCCAAGGTATCTTGCTTTTGGCCCCATGTCTCGGTGCGTTAATTTATACCATGCGCGGGCAAAAGCATCGGCAAACTCGTCTGGATTTTCATAAAATCGTCTGGATATCTTTTCGTATTCTGGATCAAACCGTAACGACAAGTCGGTAGTCAACATGGTAGGCAAGTGTTTTTTTGTTGAATCGAAGGCATCGGGTATTATAGCCTCTGCATCCTTGGCAACCCATTGTTTGGCTCCGGCCGGGCTTTTTGTTAATTCCCATTCGTAACCAAAAAGGTTTTCAAAAAAATTATTGCTCCATTTGGTCGGGGTTTTTGTCCAGGTCACTTCGGGGCCTCCGGTAATGGCATGAGCACCAACCCCGGTCTCAAAACTGTTTTTCCATCCAAATCCCTGAGCTTCAATAGGGGCCGCTTCCGGTTCGGCACCCACATAATCGGCAGGGCTTGCAGCACCGTGGGTCTTTCCAAAAGAGTGCCCTCCAGCAATTAATGCTACGGTTTCTTCATCGTTCATTGCCATCCGTTTAAATGTTTCTCGAATATCTTTTGCTGCCGATACTGGATCTCCATTTCCATTAGGTCCTTCTGGATCTACATAAATTAACCCCATAACCACGGCCGCAAGCGGGTCTTCTAAATCCCTTTCACCAGAATAACGTTTATCTTCGAGCCACGTTGTTTCAGACCCCCAATATACATCTTCATTTGGTTCCCACACATCCATACGGCCTCCGGCATAACCAAAAGTTTTGAATCCCATGGATTCTAAAGCAACGTTTCCGGCCAGCACCATCAAGTCTGCCCAAGAAATCTTTTTACCGTACTTTTGTTTAATTGGCCAAAGCAAACGTCGTGCTTTATCAAGACTGGCATTATCGGGCCAGCTGTTTAACGGGGCATAGCGTTGTTGTCCAGAGCCTGCGCCTCCTCGGCCGTCACCAATTCTATAAGTCCCCGCACTATGCCATGCCATACGAATGAACAAGCCTCCGTAATGGCCAAAATCAGCAGGCCACCAATCTTGGGAGTCTGTCATTAAATCATTTAAATCTTTCTTTAGGGCCTTGAAGTCAAGTTTAGCAAACTCTTTTGCGTAATCAAAATCGTCTCCCATTGGATTTGATAGCGGAGAATGTTGTCGCAATACATTCAATCTTAATCTATTGGGCCACCAATCTTTATTGCTTGTTCCTCCACCGGCAGAAAATTTTGGAGCACTGCCCAAAAAAGGACATTTACCTTCGCTTTTTGAACCATGGGATAAGTTATTCCCGGATGTTTTGTTTTCCATTTTAAAGATTTAGATTTTAGAATTTATAATACTTTAAACATAAAGATACATAATGCTATCCTATAGGTTGGTTAGTTTTCGATAGATTAAAATTATAGCATAATAATTATTATTTTTTTTAACCCAGTATAATTTACGGAATAATTATCAAGCTACAAAAATCAATTATCACCATATATTTATTTATTCGTAAACTAAAAATATCTTCATGTTTCTTTTCAGTAATTTATGCTATTCCGTTTATATTTGCTCATTCGTTCATACTTAAAAACAACGTGGCAAAAAAGAAGAAAAGTTTATTTAGAAAATTTAATGACCAGATACATCTTTGGCTTGGGCTAATTTCTGGTATTGTAGTTTTTATGTCTTTGAAAGGGAAATAAAAGATGCTATGAAACCTTGGCGGACCGTAAAAGCTCAAAATAAGCCTTTTGTGCCCCCAAGCTTATTAGTTGGATACTGCCAAAATATACATACCGCACATAAAACCTACTGGCTTGACCTACGGCAGCAAAAAAGGAGCAGCAGCTGTTGGTTACAGTTATTTTAAAGATGACAAACAATACTTCTCGGTAGTATTTTTAAATCCATATACAGGAGCCTTTATAAAAAAGCAACAGCCTATTGGCGGGAATGAATTTAATTTTTTTCAATTTATTATTGACGGTCATCGTTCTTTATGGTTGCCATATACTATTGGAAGGCCCATTGTTGGCATTTGTACATTGATATTTATAATTCTTCTATTTACCGGATTAATAATGTGGTGGCCAAAAAAGTGGAACAAAACTAATTTGAATAACAGTTTTAAGGTAAAATGGAACGCTAAATTTAAACAACTTAATTACGACTTGCACAATGTTGTGGGATTCTATGCCCTTGTTTTTTCCTTTATATTGGCAGTAACCGGTTTGGTATGGAGTTTTGATCGTCGAAATTAACTTCCGGCGAACCGCTCAGCATTTGCTCACCGGTTATTCCGGCACCCTGAATACGGATCTGGACCTTGCTTAATTCGCTGGTTTGAAGCACAATATTTGAAACTTCACTGCTAAACGTAATCTCGACTATATCACCATTAAGGGTTGGCTGTGTATTTATACTAATTGATTCCCCTGTTGACGCAGGGGTATAGTAAGTATCGTCTACAAAAAGGCAATTTTCGGGAGAAGTACCACTATTAATGACCGAAAAGTACATATTATCGCTGCTTTCTGAAAACGTATAGGTTTTTCCATCAGGCATTTGCCCTTGTACCGAGGTCGTCCCGGGATAATTTGTGCCAAGGTTTGAACCCGTAATAACGGAATATCCTTCTGTACACTGCAAATTGTAGTTATAGTTTAGAAACGACCATACATAAGGATTTTCACCTGCTTCGAGCTCCCAATCACCATCCTTTCCGGTAAGGTTTATAGAGGCTGCCACAGAAACATTGAGCTTATTTTCAAGGTATTTTAAGGCTTCTCTTCCTTTAGGCCCTTTGGCAAATTCGCAACCGTAAATATTGATGTATTTTATAGTTGAACTGGCTTGTTCTATCTTTGGTTGTAAAAATTTTACAATTTCTTTTGGGCCTAGCCATTTTCCATCAATAAAAAGCTCGCCTGATTTTCCATGAGAAAATAGGTGGTAAACCGAACTATCCATATTATGCGTTACGGCCGCATGGAAAATTTCTTGATCTTGAACGGCCATATCTACATATACATTTTGTATTGCATTTGGGCATATGGGTTTACTCATATTCCCTTTTACGACAAATGGAAATATATAAAAAAAGAAAAGGTTGGGGAGAAGGTACATGAGTAATTTTATGTTCATCAAATTGCTTTTAGATTAAACAATAAGAAATGACTTCTCTTTTTCTTTCTATTAATATGTTTGTTTGGGAGGGATGTACTTACATTGCCATAAAAAAATGACATTCTGTAAAAAGATACATAAATATAAGAATTTTTTCCTTGCATTATCTATTTTATTAAAAGCCCAAAATTAGAACGGCTTCTAATTAGATAACATGACATTTGTCATATATTAAAAACAAAGAAAGTATACTGAAGGGAAACAAAAGGTATTAATTGTCTTTATTACAATCTTCACAAATCCCTTTTGCCATAAGACTTAACTCCAATACTTTATAATTATTTGGAAGAGCTACTTTTGGTATTTTATGGTCGGTTAGGCAAAAAGTTTTTTGGCATGAGGTACAATAAAAATGTAAATGCATATCGCTATGGTGCTCATCGTCGCAATCATTATCGCACAATGCATATTTAACAATCCCACTCCCTTCTTCAATGGCATGGACAACGCCTTTTTTCTCAAAGGTCTTTACGGTCCTGTATATTGTGGTCCTGTCTACCGGAATGGAAAGGGACTCATCGGTAAGAAAAGCTGTTTCAATATCGGTCAGGGAGATAGCCTGCTGTTTCTCTTGCAATAAATTATAGACCAACAACCGCATGGCTGTTGGTCTAATTTTTTTGTTTTTTAATTTATCTTCAATATTCGCTGTATCCATATTTTATCATTAATGGCTATGAGAGGTACTCCCCTTTTTCATTTCTGCAATCAAGTCAAAAGCCCTATTGTAGCTAAATTTTGTTCCGCCGGGTATGGAGTCTGCCAAATGTATTTCGGTCCATCCGTCAAACGATATTCCTGTTTCTACTTCCACGGGAGTGAACTTCCATATTTCCTTGCCGTTCTCTTCGGCCTTTTCACCCATAAAGATAATGGATTTATTCTCATTTTCTACAATAGCGGCCTCGGGAAGTGCATAGGCTGTTTCTTCACCGGTTTGTATGCGTCCGTTTATGTACATCCCCGGTATTAGGTTTTCGCCTTTGTTTTCAATCTCTGCATGTACGTGCACTGCCTTGGGTGATGTTTCAAATTGTTTTCCAATGGAGCGTATTTCACCTTTTAAGTGTTTTCCGGGAATGGACTGCACCGTAAAATCAATTGGCTGGCCTTCTTTAACCTGAAATACATCTTTTTCAAAAACCATTAAATCGGCATGCACATGGTCGTTATCTACTATAGAAAACAGTTCGTCTTGCGGATTTACATATTGGCCTAAATTTATGCCAACCTTTTCTACATACCCCTTGATTGGTGCTACAATGGAAACTGCATCAACAATGGTCACGTTTTTTATTTTATCGGGAGAAACGTTTAAATGGCGTAGTTGCGACTCGTACCCTTTTGATAGTCCAAGTGCCGATTGATAAGCCGCCTGGCTTCTTTGTATTTCCTTGCCGGAGCTCACACCTGCATCATAAAGCCGCTTTTGCCGATCGTATTCCTGTTCCTTAAAAACCATATCGTTATATGCTTCTATATATGCCGTTTGCAAATTGGTAATATTGGGGTGAGAAACCCAAGCCAATACCTGCCCCTTTTCAACTTGGTCGCCTTCTATTACATTAATACGTTGCACGTTTACGCCCAAAGAAGCGGTTACCGTTGCCTCATATTGGGGCGGTACTTCCAGTTTTCCGTTAGCTTCAACATATTTTGGGATAGGACGTTTTTCCAAGCTCCCAAGCTCAATTTCGAGTTGGGCAATTTGTTCTTTGGAGAGTTCAAGCACATTTTCTTCTTCATGCCCTCCCCCTACTTCATAGGCTTCTTCTTCTTGATGGCTTTCTTCGGTTTTTTCCTTATTTCCGCATGACGTAAAAAAGGCTAAAAACAATGCTGCACCTATTACTATATATCTATTATTTTTCATCTGTTTATCTTTATTTTTATTCTGAATCTTTTAAATAGTACTCCAATTGACTTTTACTTGAAAGGTAATTTCCAAAAACGTTCCAAGAATCCACTTCAATTTTAATGGCATCGCGTATATTCTGAAGAAAACTTACATAATCGGCAGCACCTTCCCTATACGAAACAATGCTTCCCTTTTGTTGTTCCTTGGCCAAGGGCAATGCGGTATCTTTATAATAAAACCAGGTTTCCTGCCATTTTAGGTATTCTTGTAGCACACTTTGGTATTGGGTAGTGAGTTCCAATTTATTTTGAAGGAGTTTTTGGCGGGCAATATCTTCTTGAATTGCGGCCTGTTGCCTTTTCCCGTACACTGCCCCCGAAAGCAAAGGAACTTGTAACCCTACCTGAAATTGATAGAATCCCGAGTTTCCCTGAATTTCCTGCCAAGTGTATTGGCCTTGCAATTTTGGCAGAAAAACGGAAGTCTGTACTCCTTTTTGTGCCGATGCAACTGCTACTTCCTTGGTCGATGCTTCCATTACGGGATGCGCATCCAACGAAATCTGCATGTTTGGCAATGGTATGCTAAGCGACTCGGGAACGTCGTCTGGAACTGTATACAGCGTATCGCTTACCAACCACATATTTAATCGTTTAAGCGAAATAACATAATCCCTATATGCTTTTTTCAACTCCAATTGTACCTGATTGGACTGGTTGGAAGTAGCTAAAAATTCCAATTTTGAGGTCGCCTCTACTTCATAGCGTAACTTGGCTGCATTTTGAATGTTAGAGAATACAGAATCAAGGCCTTTGTATACCCTCAATATTTGCTTTTTAACCAACACATCTGCCCAAGCCAGACTTGCTTCGCGCTCTATTTGGGCTTTGTTGAGCTCAAGTTGGGCCTCTGCCAATTGCACCTTCTCTTTTTGCAGTTTCATTTTTGAAGGAATCCCTAATAGGTCTATATTGCTCTGCTGTATCCCGACCTTATTGAAAACTCCATCAGAATTGTTACCGACTTCTTCCTTGCCCGTAAATACCTGCGTGTCGCCAAAATCGAAAGCACTTTTTTTCATTACCTGTTCGCTTTTTACTTGCAATTCGGCAGCCTTTAATTGCGGGTAATTTTCAATGGCCATTGTCTGTGCTTTTTCCATGCTGATTGTTGGCAACGATTGTAATTCTTGAGCATTTCCTACAGAAACCACAGCCAATAAAACCACGAACAGTGCTGGTTTTATTAATTTATTCCTTTTCCACATATTTTTTAGCGATTTTTCTTCCATAAGCATGTAAAGCCCCGGTAAAACAAAAAGCGTTAGTATGGTTGCAGAAATCATCCCGCCAATAACTACAGTGGCCAACGGGCGTTGCACTTCTGCCCCAGCCGATACCGAAAAGGTCATTGGCAAAAAACCAAAAATATCGGTGGTTGCCGTAAGGAAAATAGGCCGGATACGTTCTTTGGTGCCTCTTTTTATAATATTGAGTATGTTATCTTCACCTTCGGCTTTTAAATCGTTAAAACGGTTGATTAACACCAGTCCGTTTAGTACCGCCACGCCAAACAACACAATAAACCCTACTCCGGCAGAAATGCTAAAGGGCATTCCACGCAACCACAAAGCCCAGACCCCACCAATGGCAGCCAAAGGAATAGCGGCATAAATCATTAAGGTTTGGCTAAACGATTGAAGTGCAAAATACAGCAAAATAAAAATGAGCGTTAGTGCAATGGGCACAACAATCAATAACCTGTTTTTGGCACTTTGAAGATTTTCAAACTCCCCGCCGTATGTTACGTAATAGCCGGGCGATAAATCGAGTTCGTTTTCCAGTTTTTCCTGAATATCCTTTACAACCGACTCTACATCCCTGCCACGAACGTTTACGCCCACATAGGTACGCCTAAAAGTATTTTCCCGGGAAATCTGCATCGGCCCGGGCAGGTAACTTATATTGGCAACTTCGTCAAGGTGGATTTGTGTTCCGTTGGGTAAATCGATGTATAGGTTTTCTATGTCTTTAATTCCCTGCTTTTGTTTTTCGGCCAAACGGACCACCAAATCGAACCGTTTTTCACCCTCAAAAACTTTCCCGGCCACGCCTCCGGCAAAAGCAGTGCTTATATAATTGTTTACCTTTTCAATGCTTAAGCCATATTGCGCAATTTTTTTCCTGTCGTATTGTACGGTTATTTGTGGCAGTCCCGAAATACGTTCGGCACTTGCATCTCCAACGCCGGGAATTGTTTTTATAAGTGCCTCCATTTTTTCGGCTTTTTCAGAAAGCACCTGTAAATCTTCACCATACAATTTAACGGCTATGTCTTCGCGTACCCCGGTTACCAGTTCGTTAAACCTCAATTCCACCGGTTGGCTAAAAATAAGGTTCACCCCAACCAGAACCGAGAGTTTTTCTTTCATTTTCTCGATAAGTTCTTCCTTGGACGTAGCCGAAGTCCATGTGTCCCTGTTCTTGTTCAAAATAATGTACATATCGGCTATATCCATGGGCATGGGATCGGTGGGAATATCGGCAACCCCGATACGGGCCACCACGGTTTTTACCTCGGGAAAATTCTCTAAAAGTATTTTTTCTATCTTTTGAGAAACATCTACAGATTCGCTCAATGCACTTCCAGGGCGCACCAATGCCTGCATGGCAATATCGCCTTCATCGAGTTGGGGGATAAACTCGCCTCCCATCCGGGAAAATAGCACCCCGCTCATCAACATCAATAAAAGACTTACACCAACAACAGCTGTCTTGCGTTTCAACACCCATATTAAAATTGGCTCGTACACTTTTTGGATGCGCCCAAAAATACGGTCGCTAAACCTTTCCAAAGCCATTTCCATTTTTGCCCAACGGCTGTTTTCGTTTCGCGAAGATTTCATAAAAAGCGAAGCCATCATGGGAACATAGGTTAAACACAGCACAATGGCACCAATCATGGCAAAACCAAAGGTATATGCCATTGGTTTAAACATTTTTCCTTCAACTCCGGTAAGAAAAAGTATGGGCGTGAATACAATTAAAATAATCAACTGACCGAAAAAAGCCGAGTTCATCATTTGGCTTCCTGCGGTATAAGTGAGCTCGTCCATTGTTTTTTGACCGATCAACATTTTATTCTTTTTCAGTTTTTGCTGAATCTGAAAAACGGTGCCTTCAATAATAATTACAGCTCCGTCCACGATAATACCAAAGTCGATGGCGCCCAAGCTCATTAAATTTGCCCATACGTTGAACTGCTTCATCAAAATAAAAGCGAACAAAAGCGATAACGGAATGGTAGTAGCAGTAATAAGCCCGCCACGGAAGCTTCCCAACAAAATTACCAGGGCAAAAATTACAATCAATGCTCCTTCCAAGAGGTTTTGCTTTACGGTATCGGTCGTTCGGGCAATAAGCTCGCTCCGGTCCAAAAAGGGTCTAATCTCGATTCCTTCGGGAAGCGATTTTTGTATTTCCTTCATACGTTCCTGAACGTTCGTAATTACTTTACTGGGGTTGGACCCTCGCAACATGAGCACCATGCCGCCAACAGCTTCCTTTCCATCCTGAGTAAAAGCACCGTAACGAACTTGTTTGCCATACGCTACATTTTCTGCAACGTCTTTAACAAGCACCGGAACACCATTAACGTTTTTAATAACAATATTTTTAATATCGTCTAAAGAGGCTATCAAGCCATCGCCACGAATAAAGTTGGCCATCCTGTTTTTTTCAATATAAGCGCCTCCTGTATTGATGTTATTTTGCTCCAAAGCTTCGAATACTTCAGAAATGGTTACTCCATTGGCATTTAGCCTATCAGAATCTATGGAAACTTCATATTGTTTAACATGCCCCCAAAGGCATTTACCTCAATAACGCCTTCGGTAAGTGCCAATTGACGTTTTACGATCCAATCCTGAATGGTACGTAAATCTGTAGGCGAATATTTATTTTCATATCCGGACTCGGTCTCCAGCGTATATTGATATATTTCTCCCAGACCGGTAGTAATAGGGCCCATGCTAGGTTTCCCAAAAGATTCGGGCAGGGTTGCGCTTACCTCGTTAAGTTTTTCTTGTACCAGTTGGCGCGGCAAATAGGTGCCCACATTGTCTTCAAAAACAACTGTGACCACCGATAGACCAAAACGCGAAATAGAGCGGATTTCCTTGACATCGGGTAAATTGGACATGGCCAGTTCTACCGGGTAGGTAATAAACTGTTCCATATCTTCTGTGGCAAGGTTTTGCGATACGGTAATAACCTGTACCTGATTGTTGGTAATATCTGGGACCGACCCCAGATTAATAGTTGTCATGGACCATAACCCTATGCCAATTATAGCCACGGTGAGCAAACCTATAATAAGTTTGTTCTTAATGGAAAAGAAAATGATTTTATTAATCATAACATAATTCAAAAAAATTAAACACATGCATATACCTGTTCAAGGAACAAGTATTTAACTATTATCTGTATTTTGAATTATACTCTGGGGGGTTGTAAAATATCTATCGGAAAATCATCGTCTACTTGTAAATAATGAAATTCTATTTTTGATGAAATTTCCGTTGTTGACAAGTAATATTTTTCTGAAGTATTTTGAACTATATGTACATGGCAACAGTGACATTGGCAAAAAGGAGAACATAAATCTGCATCGGCATGGTCTGCACAGGAATCGGCAGCAACCATTTCATGCGTTGTTTTGTTAGTTGGCTCAACCCGGTCGTTACAGACCATAAAATTGAGTGCCAAAAAATAAAAAGATAGTATGTAAATAATCCATTTCACAAAACAAAAATACAATAATTAACATGCAATGCCATTGCATTTTTGAGTTTTTAATTTCAATTTTGGTCTTTTGAGAAATAGTAAATTTGTACATCTCAACTCGTTAATTATTCTCTAAAAAAACATCATATATGTAATTTTTATTATTTTTGCATTTGGAATGAAAACCGTTTTGCAAAATATAGCAACTTGTTTAATGGCACTTGTCGTGCTGTTTTCTACCATGTCTTTTACCATAGATATGCACTATTGTGGAAATAAATTGGTAGATGTAGCTTTATTGAAACCTGCCAAAAACTGTGGTATGGACATGCAAAACGATGCTTCTTCCAGCAATACGCTTACTAAAAGCCACTGTTGTACCGATGAACATTTGGTGGTTGAAGGACAAAAGGAGTTAAAAGTATCTTCTTTTGATAAACTTACCTTCCACCAACAAGTTATCTTGGTATCGTATGTTTTTTCTTCTATAAATCTTTTTGAAGGTTTGGAAGAAAACGTTATCCCGTTTAAAGATTATGCCCCACCACTTCTCGTCTCGGAAATACACTTGGAGAACGAGACTTTTCTTATTTGATATTGAAACAGTTTTAATCAATCTGTATTGAAAGAAATTTCAACACGGAATGAATCGGTTATGTTGCGTTTTAGCAACGTTCAATCTATTATTTAACTGTATTCAATATGCAAGATCATGCTCAACAAAAGCATCAAGTTTTTAATCGAAAACAAATTAGTGGCCTTACTGTTGCTCATTCTTTTTATAGGATGGGGAATTATAAATGCGCCCTTTAATTGGAATACCGGATTTTTGCCAAACAATCCAGTGGCCGTAGATGCCATTCCTGATATTGGCGAAAATCAACAAATTGTTTCCACTGCTTGGGACGGGCGTTCGCCTCAAGACATTGAAGACCAAATTACATATCCGCTCACCTCTGTCCTTTTGGGTATTCCGGGCGTAAAAACCATACGGAGCTCTTCTATGTTCGGGCTTTCCAATATTTACATCATTTTTGAAGAAGATGTGGAATTCTATTGGAGCCGGAGTCGGATTTTAGAAAAACTCAATTCCCTTCCCGCCAATTTACTCCCCGAAGGAGTTAATCCAGCTTTAGGTCCCGACGCCACAGGGCTTGGACAAATATTCTGGTATACATTAGAAGGTAGGGATGAAAACGGAAACGTAACCGGTGGATGGGATTTGAATGAACTGAGAAGTATTCAGGATTTCTATGTAAAATACGGTTTGGCTTCTGCCGGAGGGGTTTCCGAGGTGGCTTCCATTGGTGGTTTTGTACAAGAATACCAAGTGGACGTAAACCCCGAACTGATGCGTCAATACAATATCTACCTTTCTCAAATAGTCAAGGCCGTTAAAAACAGTAACCGCGAAATTGGTGCACAAACATTGGAAATCAATAAAGCCGAATATTTAGTGCGCGGACTTGGGTATGTAAAATCAGCCAGCGATATCGAAAACGCCGTTGTTGCTTCAAAAAACTACACGCCCATACGCGTAAAGGATGTGGCAAATGTTTCCCTTGGCCCTGAAGCACGCAGGGGCATTCTCGATAAAGAAGGTGCCGAAGTTGTTGGTGGCGTTGTGGTGGCCCGTTATGGGGCCAATCCATTGGAGGTCATTAACAACGTAAAAGTCAAAATAGCTGCCATAAGCAACGGGATGCCTTCAAAAAAATTAATGGACGGACGCACATCCAAATTAACCATCGTTCCCTTTTACGACCGTACACAACTTATCAACGAAACATTGCACACGCTCGACGAAGCGCTAACTTTAGAAATTTTAGTTACTATCTTGGTTATTGTAGTAATGGTCTTTAATTTAAGGGCTTCCATCCTTATTTCGGGCTTACTTCCCATTGCCGTCCTCATGGTTTTCATTGCAATGAAAGTTTTTAACGTAGATGCCAATATTGTAGCGCTCTCCGGGATTGCAATTGCCATCGGGACAATGGTAGATGTAGGCGTAATCCTTTCAGAAAATATTATTCGCCATTTAGATATTTCTGATGATAAAACACCCATAAATACAGTTGTTTACAATGCCACTTCCGAAGTTTCGGGGGCTATTCTCACGGCGGTTTTAACGACCATTATTAGTTTTGTGCCCGTATTTACCATGATTGGAGCCGAAGGTAAATTATTCCGCCCATTAGCTTTTACCAAAACCATGGCGCTCACCGCTTCCATTTTGGTAGCATTGTTCCTCATTCCACCATTTGCAGCCTTTATTTTCAGAAAAAAACAATGGAAATCGTCATTGACATTTATTGGCAACACACTATTAATTGCCATTGGCATTACGGCAATTATTTACGGGTTTTGGCTGGGCTTGGCACTTATTGCATTCGCCCTTGTCAACATTTTTAAAAAGCGCAATAAAATAACAGCACAGTTGGCAAATAAATTAATGGTTATTATTACCGTATTAACCATTACTGCCTTATTAGCGGCATATTGGCGACCCTTGGGAGTTGACAAAAATTTAATCTTTAATTTCTTGTTTGTGGCCCTTATCTGCTTTGGTCTGCTAGGCATTTTTATAATTTTCAGCCGTTATTATACCCGTATTTTGCAATGGGCATTGGCAAATAAATTAGCCTTTTTGTCCATTCCATTGACTATTGTTGTGTTAGGGATTTCAATTATGCTGAATACTGGAAAAGAGTTTATGCCATCGCTTAACGAAGGTACTTTTTTGCTCATGCCTACTTCCCTACCGCATGCCGGGGTTGAAGAAAACAAAAAAGTTTTACAGCAACTTGACATGGCGGTAGCCCATATACCAGAAATTGAAATGGTGGTGGGGAAAGCTGGAAGGACCAATTCGGCGCTCGACCCTGCCCCGCTTTCCATGTATGAAAACATTATTCAGTACAAACCGGAATATATAGAGGATAAAGATGGTAAACGCCAACGTTTTAAGGTGAATGAAGATGAACTGTTTGTTCTAAAAAACGGAAAAACGATTGCCGATGGAAAAACAAACGGGCAATTACAAAAAATTTCTTCAGAAGAATTAATTCCTGATGAAGATGGGGAATACTTCCGTAATTGGCGTCCAAACATACAATCGTCCAACGATATTTGGGACGAAATTGTCAATGCCACCAAAATTCCCGGCGTAACTTCTGCACCAAAACTACAGCCCATTGAAACACGGCTGGTCATGCTTCAAACGGGAATGCGTGCGCCCATGGGCATTAAGGTAAAAGGAAACGACCTAAAAACCATTGAACACTTTGGGTTGGAGTTGGAAAACATCCTTAAAAGTACAGAAGGTGTAAAACAGGAAGCCGTTTTTGCCGACCGGATTATCGGGAAACCGTATTTGCTGATCAACATTGACCGAAATCGACTTGCGCAATACGGAATTTCCATTGAAGATGTACAGGAAATCCTTCAGGTTGCCATTGGTGGAAAAGTGCTTACTAAAACTATTGAAGGCCGCGAGCGCTACAACATTCGGGTGCGTTACCCACGGGAACTACGCGACGGGCCGTCAACATTCGAAAATATTTACGTCCCCATTGAAAACGGAAACCCCGTTCCGCTTAAAGAGCTGGCCACTATACGCTACGAAAAAGGGCCACAAGTAATTAAAAGCGAAGATACTTTTTTAGTAGGTTATGTTTTATTTGATAAATTGGATGGTTTTGCCGAAGTAAATGTTGTTGAAAGTGCCCAAAAAGCAATTAAACAGCATATAGCGTCGGGCGACCTTAAAATTCCGCAAGGTATTAGTTACGAGTTTACGGGAACATACGAAAACCAAATCCGTGCCGAAAAAACCTTGTCGTTTGTCGTTCCGTTGGCGTTGCTTATCATTTTCCTTATTCTCTATTTTCAATTCCGTTCCGTAAGCACTTCTTTTATTGTGTTCTCGGGCATTGCGGTAGCTTTTGCAGGAGGTTTTATATTGATATGGCTTTACGGTCAAGATTGGTTTATGAACTTTGGCTTCTTCGGGAAAAACATTCGGGAACTTTTTCAAATGCATACCATTAACCTGAGCGTTGCCGTTTGGGTCGGGTTTATAGCCTTGTTTGGTATCGCTACCGACGATGGCGTGGTCATGGCCACCTATTTAAAGCAAACATTCGAGAAAAATACCCCCGAAAATATTAAAGACATTAGAGCATCGGTAGTAGAAGCAGGTACCAAACGTATCCGCCCGTGCCTAATGACCACGGCAACCACATTATTGGCATTGCTTCCGGTTTTAACATCGTCCGGGCGCGGAAGCGATATTATGATCCCGATGGCCATTCCCAGTTTTGGCGGAATGCTCATTGCCTTGATTACCCTTTTTGTGGTTCCGGTGCTGTATGCATGGACAAAAGAAGCTAAAACCCCCCAAAGGGAAGGAGTTAATTGATTATAAAAATCTTGTAGGTACAAGTAATTAGAAAACAAATGAAAAATTTAATAACAAGTTTTATTTTAATCATGGTCGGGTTTCTAGTGAATGCGCAAACCCTAAACGATTATATCGATACAGCGCTTAACAATAACCCGCAAATAAAGGCTTATAATCTTAAATACAACATTGCCGAAGAAAAAACCAATGAATCGGCTACGTTGTCCAATACCGAATTTGGCGCGGGCTATTTTGTAAGCGAACCCGAAACCCGAACAGGACCGCAGCGGTTTAAACTCTCTGCCAAACAAATGTTGCCTTGGTTTGGAATCATTACGGCCAGGGAAAATTATGCAAATTCGCTCGCCGAATCGGTTTATGCCGATATTGCCGTGGCCAAATGTAAATTAAGTCTTTCCGTTGCGCAATCGTATTACAATTTGTACGCCTTGGAGGCCAAGCAAACCGTTTTACAAGAGCAAATAGAACTGTTAAAACATTATGAACAAATTGCCTTAACGGGGGTTGAAGTTGGAAAAACATCGGCTGTAAAAGTATTGCAACTACAAATACGCGAAAACGAGCTGGAAGAACAGGAAAAAATATTTGAACAGGACTTTTTGGGCGAACAAAGCCGTTTTAATTCGCTATTAAACCAGCCCAAAGACTATCAAATAACCATTGTTGAGAAGTTGCTTATCCCAACGGAAGCGGAAGAAATTAATATTGACAGCCTCTATGTGCATCCGGAATTATTAAAATATGATGCCATGTACGCATCTGTAACAGAAGCCGAATTGTTGAACCAAAAAAGTAGCGGACCAAATCTGGGGGTTGGTCTGGATTATATCAACGTTGCCGAAAGAACCGATATGGACATGCCCGACAACGGTAAGGATATTGTAATGCCCATGGTGTCGGTATCCATTCCTATTTTCAATAAAAGTATCCGTTCAAAAACCATTCAAAATAAATTACAGCAAGAACAGTTGTTAGCAGAAAAAAATACCAAAACCAACGAGCTTGAATCGTATTTGGAAATTGCCCTCAAAAAGAGAAAAGCGGCCAGAATTAGCCATGAAACACAAATAAAAAACTTAAATCAGGCAAAAAATGCAGAAGAAATATTGATAAAAAACTACGAAACCGAAACCATGAACTTTAACGACCTGCTCGATATTTTGGAGCTTCAATTAACTTTTCAGCTCAATAAAATAGAAGCCGAAAAAAACTATTACGTACAAAGTGCAACCATTAATTACCTTACAAATAAATAATAACTCTTAAATTTATAATATCATGAAAAAAGCAAGTTTTAAATTATCGATTATCGTCATTGCCCTTATTGGGTTTATTGCTTTAGGCTGTAAAAACCAGAACAATGAAAGTTCGGCAAACGGGAAAGCACTGGCGTTTAAAAACGACCTTACGGAAAAAGCATTTTTGCATTACCAGGAAATAAAAACAGCCCTTACCAAAGGCAATGTAGACGCCGCCAAAATTGGGGGTAAAAAGCTATCGGAAACCATTAGCAACAACTATATGGACGTCTCCAACCTTAGCAAAGAAATTGCTACCGAAGACGACATTGAAAAACAAAAAGTTTCATTCTCCAAACTTACAGAGGCCATTCAACCTATTTTTGAATCCAATATTTCTGAAGGGGCTTTGTACAAGCAGTTCTGCCCCATGGCCTTAAACAACGAAGGAGGTTATTGGTTTTCTACTTCAGAAACTATTGAAAATCCTTATTTTGAAGGTAAAATGGATACCTGTGGCTCGGTAAAGGAAGTTTTAAAGCAATCCTTTCTAAAATAAAAAAAGGAAGATGAAGATACTGGTTAAAAATATGGTCTGTGAACGTTGTAAAACAATTCTAAAACAGGAACTGGAAGCATCGGGCATGAGTATTAACGCAATTGAACTGGGCGAAATTGATATTCAAGCTGCCCAAGCAGCCGACATGCGAACCATTGAAAATATTATTATCGAAAATGGTTTTGAAATGGTGAAGGACAATACCGACCTACTTGTTGAAAACATCAAGGCTCAACTGCTTCAGCTGGCAAACGAGCCAAAAAATGTAGCTTTATCTTCCTTTTTATCAAACAAACTCCACAAGGATTATTCGGTACTGAGCAAGGTATTCAGCAAACACCAAGGCATTACCATCGAAAAGTATTTTATCAACTTAAAAATTGAAAAAGTAAAAGAGCTCATTCAACTCGGAAGGTTAAATTTCTTAGAAATTGCTTATCAGCTCAACTACAAAAACAGCAGTCACTTAGCCCAACAATTCAAAGCTATTACAGGAATGTCGATGAGTACGTACAAAGACCTAAAAAACTGGAATAGGAAACCTTTGGACCAAATACTATAAAAATTGCCCATAATTCCAAAAAGCGCCAACGCAATGAAAAGGTAATTTTGTTTATAAACAGATAAAGATGAAACATATATATAGCGTACAGGGAATGAGTTGCCAAGGTTGCAAAAACCATGTAGAAAAGGTTTTAGGTGAAGTAAAAAACGTTTCTAAAGTTACCGTTGACCTTGAAGAAGCCTCGGCGACCATTGAAATGAACGAGCACATACCAATAGAGACGTTGCAAGAAGCTTTAAAGAAAGACGGTGGGCATTATAGCCTTTATCCAAAAGAAGAAGCGCATACAGCTTCGTGTTGTGGCAATCATTCAGAAAAAACATCAAAAGAAAAAAGCAAAAAGCAAGGTACAGGGGTGTTTTATTGCCCCATGCACTGCGAAGGCGATAAAACATACAACGAGCCGGGAGATTGCCCCGTTTGTGGGATGGATTTAGTAGAAGAACAAAGCATTTCGAGCTCTCAAGAAACCGTTTACACTTGCCCAATGCACCCGGAAGTTGAAAAAGACGAACCCGGCGATTGCCCCATTTGTGGTATGGAGCTCGTACCAAAAGCCCCAGATGTTTCTGCCGAAGAAAAGAATTATCGGGCCTTAAAAAAGAAATTTTGGATAGCATTGGCCTTTACGCTTCCCATTTTTTTAATTGCCATGTCCGAGATGCTGCACAACAATCCGCTGTATGGAATAGCCGACCTAAAATACTGGAACTGGATACAATTTGGCCTTTCCATTCCGGTAGTTTTCTATGCCACATGGATGTTCTTTGAGCGTGCCTATAAATCCATAAAAACATGGAACCTCAATATGTTTACCCTTATTGGCATTGGTGCAGGCATTGCGTGGATTTTTAGTGTTGTTGGCATGTTGTTCCCCAATATTTTTCCCGATCAGTTTAAAACCGAAAGCGGTACCGTGCATGTTTATTTCGAATCGGCTACCGTTATCCTTACTTTGGTGCTATTCGGGCAATTGTTGGAAGCCCGTGCACACAGCAAAACAAACTCGGCCGTAAAAGAACTGTTAAAATTGGCGCCCAACAAAGCCATTCGTGTAGTTGATGGAAATGAGGAAGAAATTGCCATTGAAAAAATTAACATCGGCGACATTCTACGTGTGAAACCGGGCGATAAAATTCCCGTTGACGGAAAAATTACGGAAGGAGAAAGCTCCATAGACGAATCCATGATAACAGGAGAGCCCGTTCCGGTAGAAAAGCAAAAAGGCGACACTATAAGCAGCGGAA
Source organism: Galbibacter sp. PAP.153 (assembly GCF_037029175.1). NCBI lineage: Bacteria > Pseudomonadati > Bacteroidota > Flavobacteriia > Flavobacteriales > Flavobacteriaceae > Galbibacter > Galbibacter sp. PAP.153. The sequence continues at coordinate 109,987 of NZ_JAZEUN010000001.1, forward strand.
CCATAAACGGCAACCAATCCTTTTTAATGGAAGCCGAAAAAGTGGGAAGCGATACATTGCTCTCGCAAATCGTTACCATGGTAAACAGTGCCAGCCGCAGCAAGGCACCCATACAAAAACTGGCCGATAAGGTTTCGGCTTATTTTGTACCCATTGTTGTGCTTATTTCCCTTGTTACTTTTATCGTATGGGCCATTTGGGGGCCCTCGCCTGCCTATGTTTATGCACTGGTAAATGCCATAGCCGTGCTTATTATTGCATGTCCGTGTGCCTTGGGCCTGGCCACGCCCATGTCGGTTATGGTAGGTGTGGGAAAAGGAGCTAAATCGGGCGTACTTATTAAAAATGCCGAAGCCCTGGAAACCATGTTAAAGGTTACCACCCTTATTGTTGATAAAACAGGAACGCTTACCGAAGGAAAACCCACCGTTGAAAAAGTAGTGGTTAGAGAAAAAGATATTCCTGAAGAAGAAGCATTAAAATACCTGGTATCCATTAATAGTAACAGCGAGCATCCTTTGGCCAATGCCACTGTATACTACGGAAAGGAAAAAGGCATAAAACCCGAAAGTACAAAAGATTTTAATTCCGTCACCGGAAAAGGGGTTGAAGGAACAGTAAACGGTAAAAAGGTTAAACTGGGCAACCAAAAGCTTTTTGAAAATGCATCGGTTAATTTTTCAGAAAGCATTCAAAAAGAAGCTTCAGATTATCAAGCACAGGGAAAAACTATTTCTTATTTGTCCGTTGATGATAATGTGGTTGCTTTTGTGGTCATTTCAGATAAAATAAAAGAAAATAGTAAAAAAGCCATTCAGCAATTACATAAAAAGGGAATTGAAGTAATCATGCTTACCGGAGACAACGAAAATACCGCCAAAGCTGTTGCCAACGAATTGGAAATTGATGGATTTAAGGCGCAAATGCTTCCGGAAGACAAGCTTAACGAAGTAGAAAGGCTCCAAAACAAAGGAAAAACAGTAGCCATGGCAGGAGATGGCATTAACGATGCCCCGGCCTTGGCAAAAAGTAATGTGGGCATAGCCATGGGAACCGGAACCGATGTGGCCATAGAAAGTGCTGCCATAACTTTGGTAAAAGGCGATATGCACGGTATTGTAAAAGCCCGCACTTTAAGTGAAAAGGTGATGGAAAACATTAAACAAAACCTATTTTTTGCCCTTATATACAATACACTGGGCATTCCCGTGGCGGCAGGCGTATTGTTTCCGGTGTTTGGCTTGCTGCTCTCGCCCATGATTGCCGCCTTGGCCATGAGTTTTAGCTCGGTGTCTGTAATTGCCAATGCATTGCGGTTAAGAACAGTAGCCGTTGAATAAACATATTTATGAACAATAAAAAAGAATAGAAATATGCAAACAAAGAAAAAAATGACAGGGAATTATACAAAGTTCTTTTTAATGTTGGGCTTTTCGTTTATAGCCATGTACATAACCATGTACCTAAACAGTTATGCAATGGACCATGTTTATTTTAGCCTTACGCGTTTCTATATGGCCTGTTTGGGAATTTCAACAATGGCAATTATTATGCTCTTGTTTATGTTTAAAATGTATAAAAACAACCGGAAGAACATTAGTATTGTATTGGGGAGCGTTGTACTTTTTTTAACAGCATTATTTTTGGTGAGAGCCCAGAAGCCCATTATTGGAGATATTTTATGGATGAAAGCCATGATACCCCACCATTCCATTGCAATTTTAACCAGTGAACGCGCAGACATTAAAGATCCGGAAGTAAAACAATTGGCAGAAGATATCATTAAAGCTCAAAAAAGAGAGATTGAAGAAATGAAGGCAATGATTAAACGCCTTGAAAGCAAATAGCAACATTCCTCCTATTTAATTATATACAAAACATGAAAAAAAATACAATTTATATCATCATTGCCGCCATAGCGGGCTTATTATTGGGCTATGTTTTATTTAGCGGAACTAATGCCGTTGAAAAAAAGGAAGAACACCTGCATTCTAAAAACGAACAAATGTGGACCTGCTCCATGCATCCGCAGATTATGCGGCCCGAACCCGGCGATTGCCCCATTTGTGGCATGGATCTAATCCCGGCAGGACATCAAGATAAAGATTCTATTAATGTAAACCGGTTTAGCATGACCAAAAATGCCATGGCCCTGGCCAATATTCAAACTACCATTGTTGGAAATATTACGGCCAAAGCAAATACCATTTCTCTTTCAGGTAAAATTCAACCCAATGAAGATGAAACCTTTACACAACCGGCGCATTTTAATGGAAGAATTGAAAAGCTGTACGTAAAATCGGTTGGGGAAACTGTTAATAAAGGGCAAGCCATTGCAGTTCTGTATTCGCCAGAGCTTATAAGCGCCCAGCAAGAGCTCCTTACCGCTTATAAAATGAAGGAAAGCCAGCCCGGACTTTATACCGCCGTGAGAAATAAATTTAAAAACTGGATGATTCCCGAAAAGGAGATTAACGAAATAGTGAGCTCGGGAAAGGTTAAAAACCGTTTTACCATTTATTCGCACATATCGGGAGTTGTAACAAATCTGGAAGCCACTGAAGGGTCGCACATTATGGATGGAAAAGCCATATTCACTACCGCTAACCTCAACTCGGTTTGGGCTGTTTTTGATGCCTACGAAACACAAATCCCCAACATAAAAAAAGGTCAGAAAATACAAATTACCACCAATGCATATCCCAGTAAAACAATTAATGCCACCATTAACTACATAGACCCCATACTTAATACCGAAACAAGGACCGTAGAAGTACGCGCTGTATTAAAAAACCAAGACAGTGCCCTAAAGCCCGGCATGTTTGTACAGGCTACCCTACAAAATGTAGGTACAGAAAGCAATATGGAAATAAGTATTCCTGCAAGTGCCGTTATGTGGACAGGTAAACGCTCTGTTGTATATGTAAAAGATACTGCCGGAACTCCTACTTTTGAAATGAGGCGTATTGAAATAGGCTCCAAAAATGGCGAATATTATACTGTTATAAATGGCCTGCAAAATGGTGAAGAAGTAGTAACGCAAGGAACTTTTACCGTAGATGCCGCCGCACAATTACAAGGCAAAGCCTCTATGATGAACGGGGAATAGGTTGGTTAGAGTTGAGAGTTCAGAGTCCCGGTTTCATTCTGGTTTAAAGTATAAAGTCACAACAACCAATGAGCAACAATCAACGCCCAACGAACAAGGTTCCAAAAACCTTAACCCCAGAAAACATTAAAACAAAAGGCTAAAAAGAAAAGAGGTGAGCCGTAGCCTAAGGTTTTTTAGGGCGTGGGAGATATGTGTTTCTACTGTTCGTTTGGAGATGTTAAGCTGGTGGGCTATTTCGGCATTGGTGAGGTTTTCTTCCCGACTGAGTATAAATATTTCCCGGCACCTATCGGGTAGTTCCTGGATGGAGTTTGTTACTATGTTGTTGGTCTGGTCGAATATTAATTGGTGGTCGGTTTCTGTTTCTGCATGGACGTGCAATAAGTATTCTTTGTGCGCATTGGTTAACGGCAGTTTTTTTAGTTCTTTAAAGACCCTAAATTTTGTGGCCTGTTTTAAATAAGCTTCTATATTGTTGTTTTCTATTTTATGGCGCCGCTCCCAAAAATCCAGCCACACGTCCTGCACCAGGTCTTTTGCATGGGCTTCGTTGTCTATAATAGCCCTTGCCATGACAAACAGAGGCTCCCAATACCGGTTAAAGAGTTGCTTAAAGGCTTTTTCATCGTCGCGTTTTATGCGGTTTACGAGTTGGGCAATGGTTTCTTTGGAATGTGTGTTCATTGCCATCAAAATAAATAAAAGTCTTTTCTATTGGGGTTAAGTTAAAGTAAATTTAATGCAAATAGAAAGCTATGAAATAGACAAAACCCCGATAATTTTACCGGGGTTTGCTGGAATTAAATCAATTTAATTAAAACAATTGATTATAAACACTTACTTGGTCTGCGTTTGGGCATCCGGTTGGGTGTCTATTTTGTAAGAACTGGTTGCCGTATAGGTATTGCCGTACATATCGGTAGCTTTAATTTCTATTGGGTGTTCTCCTACTTCTAGTTTGGTATTGATTTTTCCCCTCCACAAATGTTTGCTGTCTATGGGGTTGGAAGAACGCCTGCCGGGCATTAATGTATCGGTAAGGTCCCACTCAAAAACCAATGCTTCATATGATGGATCCTGTTCCTGAACGTATTCCATTGGTTTCCAATCGCCTTTATCTATTCTATATACTACTTCGTCGTTTTCACTTCCTATAAAAAAGTTGGCATAAATACCTGCTTTGGTGTTCCTTCCTTTGGCCACAACCTTGGGGGCAAAGATTTTCATCTGGTAGTCTTCGGGCTTACCGGCCACTTTGTACTTTACGTTGTATTGGTTTCCGTTGAAATGTATGTATGCGTAGCCTTTTGGAGTTCCATCGCGCATTACGGAAATAGGGATGCCCTGTTTGTTTAACTTTCCAGAATACCAATCGCCCGAGGTTGTCCCCACATTGTAATGATGGTGTGGTTTATCCTGCTTCCACCCCTGCTCTTTCCCCAGAAAATCCTGTCGCTGTATATGGGTGTGCGCCGACAGCGACAGGGTGTTTGGATATTTTTTTAAAAGATCGAACAAACGCTCGCGGCTGTCGTCCTTAAAGGGATCGCCTTCGGGTTCGCTAAGCGGGATATGGAATGCCAATACTATTAAATGGTCTTTAGGCACGAACTTTAGGTCGTTTTCAACAAATTGAAGTTGATCGTCACGAAAACCGCCCCAGTAACTTTTCCCGTCACGCGGATCGGGATACAAAACATCGTCCAGGACTATAAAGTGAACCTTCCCATAGTTAAATGCATAATTAGCGGGGCCAAAATGCGCCTCATAAGTTTCGTCTGCCAGATGGTCTTCTTCGGCATCGAAATTAAGGTCGTGGTTGCCCAGAAGGTTGTACCATGGAACGCCTACATCTTTCACGGCCTTAATGTATGGGTTGAAAAGCGAGAGGTCGTTCCCTACCAGATCGCCCATGCTCAAACCAAATGCTACATCTTTAACACCTTTTAATTCGTCTACAATACCACGTGCAAAGAAATCTACTTCTTCGAGCGTATATGGTTGCGGGTCTCCAAATATAAGCGAGGTAAACGCTTTGTTTTCTTCAGAGGGCATTAAACCAAAATCTACCGATCTGGGCAATTTTCCCGTTGGGGACACGCCCTCGAACTTAAATTTTGGGGAACCGTTGGGTTTATGAATGTAAAAGAACTGCGATAGGTTGTCTTTATTTGTATTGATTGCATATCCCGATGGTTTTATTACCGAAATAATGGCATCGTTGCTTATAGGAAGCTCGTATTTACCGTTACCATTGGTTACCACTACTTCTACCCCATTGGTTACGGAAACTCCTTCGAGGCCTTTTTCTTTACGGTCTTTTTTTCCGTTCTTGTTGGTATCGTTGTATACATAGCCTTTTACGGTATCCTGGGCAAAGGAATATCCGGCCAGGAAAAGCATACAGCCGAGCGTACATAATGTTTTGTTTTGCATGTTTATATTCTTTTAGGTTAATTTTCTGTGTCCCACCAAACTTTTATATTGATTTCATCGCCTCCCATGGCTTCTACAGCCTTTTGGTAATTTTCGCTGTTCATTGTCCCGGCCGATATTGGATAGTAAAAACGTGTTGGCATTTCTCCATTATTAAGCATATCGGGAGATTTGGGCAATACCGGGAAACCAGTCCTTCTATATTCAAACCACGATTGATAATCGGTAAAATATAGGGCGTAGTATTTTTGAAGCATAATACGCTCTAAAGTTCCATTGTATGCTGTAAATTCGTTCTCAAAATAGTCTTCTGGTACTTCTGCCCCCCATAATTCAATAGCGGCCTTGGTCCCGTTTTGGTAATGCAGTTCGGCATTGTTTAAATAACCGCGCTGTGCCAGTTCTGCCTTTATAAATTCTACTTCGCCATAGGTAAGCATTGGTATAATCATTGGTGCGACTACTTGTTTGTTGCTTACGCCCGATGGTGTTGCTATACTATCTGGCAACGGGTTGTTTCGTTGATCTATTGGTTGGCCTATGTACGCGTAATCTTCATCGTTCAGGCCTCTTGCCACAGTTGCATAAATTTGTCGTCTGGGGTCGTTAAAATTATTTAGGTTGTTCATAAAAAACTCGCAATAATACCTAAACACATTAAAATCTGAAGCCCTGTCCCAAGGGGAAAGATTGGGTGCAACTCCTGTTACCTGCAATACTGCCGCATCTTCATTTGAAGTAAATATAGGATATTTAGATGGGTTATTGATAATGCTCGTCATTTTCTGGAACGAATTCATTTCCGCCCTGTTAGATACTCTTAACAATAACCTTAAATGAAGGGAATTGGTAAACTTTTGCCATTTGGAGACATCGTTGAAAAAGAGAATGTCCTCGGTATAGACCATTCCCACGGAAGCATCGTAAAGATTGTTTGCCTTTTCCAGATCTTCTAAAATGATTTTATAAATTTCTTCCTGCGAGGTATATTCCGGAAAGAAAACATCTTCTTCGCCTTTTAAAGCTTCAACCATTGGTACATTTCCAAAAACATCGGTAAGCATGGAAAACGCATAGGCCTTTAATGTTAGCGCAATGGCTTGGTAGTTTACCTTTTCTTCGGCAATGGCAGCCTGTTCCATTTCCATGATATTGGGGAGCCATCGGTAATATTCGTTCCAGAAGCCCGCTCCCACATCTTGACGTAAATCGTACAGAAACGGTTGGTCTGTAGTTTGGTCTGCTCCATAAAACACCTGCATCAAGCCAAAGGTTTTATCCCGTGCTTCGTGTGCGTTTTCGTTTGCCAAGGCATATATTGTTGGGTTCAACGGACTTGCGGCCGTTATTTGCTCCAATTGATTGGGATGGGTGTTGATTTCTTCAAAATCTCCCGTACAAGCTGTAACTACAACTAGAAAGGTTATTAATATAATTGATCTAATTTTCATCATTTTATTATTTTTCACTTAAAAGTCTATTTTTACGTTCATGCCAAATTCTGTTGGTACTGGCATTTGCCCTACTTCTACTCCCTGATACAGTTTAGTGCCTCCAGCCTGACCGGCTACTTCTGGGTCATAAATAGGAAAATCTGATATTACTGCAAGGTTTCTTCCGTAAATAGAAAACTTTGCCGTTTGCAAGAACGTGGGTGCCAAGAATTTCTTCGGAAGGGAATACTCGAAACTAATTTCCCTCAATTTTACAAAGGAAGCATCAAAAGAGTTGGCTTCGGTATTTGCCAGTTTATAGTGCTCATCATAATAAACAGCAATGGGTAAAGGCGTTGTGTTTGGCGAATAGGTCCCGTCTCCGTTATCTACAACACCATCTCCAACAAGTTCTCCTTCTTCCCTTCCCCTTAAGGTATGTTTTAATTTTCCCTGTTGGGTAAGTTTATGGTGGGTATGCGAATAGATTACGCCCCCATAACGCCCATCGATGGTCATGCTGATTCTAAAATTGTTGAACTTGAAATTATTGATAAACCCGGCCTGCCATTTCGGCGTTGTTTCTCCAATATAGATATCGCTATCGGTCATTTGTGGGTGTCCGTTTTCATCGTATAAAACCTCGCCATCGGGGGAACGCTCAAATCCTCTTCCGTACAAAGCCGTAGCCGAACCACCTTCTACCCCTACCAATCTAGCGCTTGAAGAGCTTAACATTTGTAGTTTTCCTTCAAGTCTTGGGTCCAGGCTTAAAACCTTACTTCTATTTAAGGACCAATTAACTATGCTTTCCCACTCAAAACTATTGTTCTTTACAGGTTTAAAGCTAAGCATGGTTTCTGCACCAATATTCCTTACTTCTCCAGAGTTTATCCATGCGGTGCTATATCCGGTAGAACGGGTAAGCGGCACCCTCAATATTTGATTGACCGTTAAGGTTCTATAGACCGCAAAATCCAAATTGATACGGCTATTGAACATACGCATATTAAAACCGGCCTCTATACTTTTTGTAAGTTCCGGCTTTAGGTCGGCATTGTACAAGGTTGTTGGTGCCACTGCCGAGCTCGGGAAAGGGTAAGGCCCTTTTCCATAATATTTACTGGTGCTATAGCGTGGCGCATCGTTTCCAACTTCAGCGTAAGAAAACCGCAACTTTGTAAAATTGATTACCTCTGGGAAGTTAAGCAGTTCGCTTAAAATAACACTTGTATTTACTGATGGGTAAAAGAAGGACCAATTGTTTTTTGGCAATGTGCTCGACCAGTCGTTTCTTCCGGTAATATCTAAAAAGATCCTATTTTTATATCCAAAAGATGCCAGTCCATACAAACTATTTACCTGTTCGTTACCATCATAAGCACTGGTAAACAAATTGGTTCCATTAGCAAGATTATAAATCCCGGGGGTTTCCAGACCTTCTGTCCAGGAATCCAATCTTCTGTATTTGTATTTCATTACATTGCCCCCAAGCGATCCAGAAACATCGAAATTGGAAAATTTATTGGTATATGTCAACAAGAAATCGGTATTGACTTCTTCACTGTAAATATTTGTTTTCTTAAAAAACCCGGTACTATATCTGTTTATATCGTATGGGCGTTGTTGTTCTGTTCCTTTGGAATAACTGTTAAGGGCACCACGCAACATTAGGTTAAGTTTGGGTGAAATTGCAACGTCTGCTTTTACATTTCCCGTAACCGAATTTTGATCCAAAGAGTTGGTCATTTCATAAGCCATGGCATATGGGTTGTCTATGTAACCACTAAAAGGGCGGATCATGTCTACTTGTTCCTTTCCTTCTTTCCAAATGGGTTCGTACCAAGATAGGTCTACACTAGGGTTCTGAAAGATCATGAAATAGGCAATTGAGTGATTATTGTACCCATGGCCGGGGAGATTGTCACTTTGCCTGTTTCTATAATTTATAACAGAACTTAACTTTATTGCATTGGAAACCTGATAATTTCCGTTAAGGGAAACCGACATCTGTTCGTACCCAGTATTGGGCATGATCCAATCGTTTTTTAAATGGGTTATGGAAGTACGCATAGACCCCTTTTCGCCACCCCCTTGAATAGATACATTTTGTGTATAGGTTGTACCGACCCGCCAGAAATCCTTACGGTTGTCTTTATAGGGTTGCCATAATTGACGTTCGGCAGATTGCCCCTCCAAAGTTGGGTCGTATTGATAGTAATATTGCCCGTCAAATTTTGGCCCGAATGCAGAGCTGCTTCCTCCGGTACTTTTACCATCTTCTGAGGCGCCATACGAATAATAAAGCGTACCATCGGGCTTAACGTAGCTGCCCTTACCGCTTCCCTGTCCATATTCGTATTGCCAGTCCGGCCAACGCGTAATTACATCAAAACGGGTATTGGAACTTACGGAAACCCCCAAGCCTTTTTGCTTTTTCCCCGATTTTGTAGTAATGATAACAACACCGTTGGCGGCACGGCTACCATAGAGTGCCGCGGCCCCGGCTCCTTTCAGTACCGATATATTATCGATATCGTCGGGGTTTATATCTGCTATTCCGTTGCCGAAATCTACCGGTGTATCGTTGGAAGCGTCTCCGCCCATGTACGAATTGGATGCCCCGGAAGTTGAAAGCTCACTGGTTACCGGCACCCCATCTACCACTATAAGTGCGGCATTGGCTCCGGGATCTAATGAATTATCGCCCCTCAATTTTATTTGTTGAGAATTTAATGGGCCGCCCAAAGATTGTATGGACAAACCCGGTACCTTCCCCCTTAGTGCTTCCGACCAGTTATTGGTCCGGGCATCGGTTAATTGCTCCGACTTAACCGTTTGTTGGGCATAGCCCAGTTTCTTTTCTTCTCTTTTTATTCCCAATGCGGTAACCACTACTTCGTCCAGTTCGGATACATCCTGCAATAACTGAATTTGGTATTCTTCTTCGTCTCCAATGGTTATGGTCTGAGAAATAAAGCCAATGTAGGTAATGGTTACTTCATCTCCTTTTTGTGCCGTAATGGTAAAGTCTCCGTTAAAATCGGTTACCACGCCCAAGGTTTTACCGTTTACTTGAACGGAAGCCCCCGGTAGCGGAACTCCATCTTGGTCTACAACTTTTCCATGGATGGTCATTTGCTCTACCACCTGTACCTTTTTGCGGATAGGAAAACTTTTAATCTTGGAGACGCTTATAAGTTCGTTAATCCTATAAAAACGCAATTGGTTTTCTTTTGAAACTTTTTCCAACAATTCCAAAAGATTTACCTCTCCCGAGAAAGTTCCAACAGAAGTGCTTAAATTGATTTGGTCTTCTGATATTATAAAATTGTAATTGGTCTTACTTTCTATTATACCGAATAATTCTTCGAGATTGTATGCCTTGTTATTTAGCATTACATTAGACCTCTTTAATGCCTGCCCGTTTATTTCGGTAGCAAACAAACTATGCAATCCTAAAACTATTATTATATAAAATGAGGAAATACGCATAATTAATTTATGACATTTAGAAACGTTTTTTTTCATATTTTTATTCCGATTTAATCGATTAGCATTTTTGATTTGTGTTTGACTGATACATTTTTAATTTGTTGCGGTTATTTTACAGAGGAAGTGTTGGCGCACTTCCTTTTTTTGGGCACAAACTTTAATGGCCCAATATTTTTTGTTTACATATTATTTTTCATCTATTGGCAGTGTTTTAAAGATTAGTATTTGGTTTTTAGTTGTTTTCTTGAACTTTAAATTGGCCGTGTTGGTAACAGCCAAAAGAATGGATGTAAGGCTTTGGCCTTTAAATGTTCCCGTTATCCTTACTTCATTAAGATCGGGCTCCTGTAACTTTATGGCAACCTTAAATTTATTTTCAAGGACTTTAATGATATCCAAAAGCCTGTCGTTGTTGAAACTTAAGTTATTGGTCATCCATAAAAGTGTAGTCTTTGGGTCGAACATTTGGGTTTGCACCACGCTGTCCGTTAAATTAAACTCAATCTGTTCCTTAGGTTTTAATACTTTAGAAGTCCCTAGTCCCCGAACATCCACAGAACCTTCTACCAAGGAAACAGAAACCTTATGGGCCGTCATGTCCACATTAAATTTTGTCCCCAAAACCGTCGTTGTAACATTGTTTGCAGCCACCGTAAAAGGACGGTTTTTATCTTTTGAAATTTTAAAGAACGCCTCGCCCCTTAAAGTTACCTCCCGTTTATTGGACTTAAATTTTTGCGGAAAACTAAGACTGCTGTTATGGTTGAGCGTTACGGTACTGCTATCGGTAAGCACAATGGTTTTTATTTCATTTTCTGAAGTGGCAATGGTGGTATACAAAACTTTTTGAGGGCCATAAAAGCTATACCATGCCGAAAAACCGACGCCCAAGGTTACCGCTATAGATGCCGCTATTCTATACCAGTTTGCCTGCTTGGCAGTTATTTTACGCTTTATGCTTTTATAGATATCTGATTGTACCTGCTTTTTATGCTGAACGGAATCAAAGACATTGGCCTTGTTTTCTTCGGTAAAATATCTGTTAAAATCTTCAACAATATTCTTTTCACCTTCAGAAGCAGTTCCGTTTATATATCTACTTAATATTTTTTTGAATGTTTTATCCTTCATACGGTATGTCTAGGTATTCAACTATATATACCGCATATCCATACCTACACGTAGTGAGAAAACTAGAAAAAAGCCCTATTTAACCTTTTGTTTAAATAACAGGATTGTGTTTACAATAATGTAACAGTAGGTATTGATTAAATTAAAAAAGGAAGGGTTCTTCTTTCTTAGGCTGAAAAGTTATTGGACGGGGTAAAACAGTTAAATAAAGCAATTAAAAAGACATCAAGATTAAGTCTCTATAGCAACAGAAAGAACTTTGTGAACTATGAATTTGATTATATAAAATCGTTTCAAACACAAATCTGAAATTTAAATACCTAAAAGAAAATGCTTAATATAAGCTCACAAATTGTTCAAAACCACAATTAACAGTATTATAAACTATCTAAAAAACAAAAAAGCTGCTATTTACCTGTGTAAAATAGCAGCTTTTTTAAAATATTATACCTGAAGCTGGTTTTAGTCGGTTGTTGGAACAATTTTATCTATTATATGGATAATCCCATTGGTGGCTTTTATATCTTTAATTATAATTTTGGCCTCCCCGTTTATAACAATGTTTCCACTGCCGTCTTCTGTTATGGTAAGATCTTCGTTTAGCCCATTTGTAACAATTGCTTCGGCAATTAGTTCCTGTGCTGTAAATTCCCCTTCAACTACATGGTTAACAATTAGGCGGTTAAGCACAAATCCGCCGGGAAGGGTTCCATAGGCAGTAAATGCTGCATTATTGGGCGCAAATACCGTAAACGGACCATCTTCTTCCAGATTTGCCGTCATCCCGGTGCTTTCCAGTACCGTTTGCAACGTAGACAGATCATCGCGGGCAATAATAATGTCTATGACAGAATCGGTTATGGGCTCGGCAGAGGTGCTTGCAGTATATACATCACTTAATTCTGAAACATTTCCAGACGCATCCATTGCCTGTACGGTAAATTCATATGAGTTGTCCGGGGCTAAGCCGGTAACTTCCATGGTTGTGCCCGAAACCCTGCCAATACTGACGTCGTCTTGAAAAACTTCGTATTCGCTAACTGCTTCATTGTCGGTGGAGGCTGTCCATGTTAAGGTTAGTGTTGTAGAAGCAATATCGGTTGCTTGTATGTTGGTTGGTACGGTAGGCGCCTCGGTATCTTCACCAGACAGTGTCGTGGCCGTTATGGTCGCGCTTTTTTCTGATAGGTTCCCTGCAAGGTCCTCGGCAACGACATAAAATTCGTATTCGGTTCCTGTCGCAAGATTGTCTACCGTAAATACTACTTCACCATTGGTTTTACCTATACTGGTTCCGTTCTGGAAAACTTCGTAATCGGTAACTTCGTTGTTATCGGTGGAGGCTTCCCAAGAAAGTTCCATGGAAGAAGCTGTAATATTTGTTGCCTGCAAATTGGCGGGAGCACTTGGTTTTTCTGTGTCCTCTTCATCAGCAGTTGTTACGGTTAAAGGGTCGCTAATGGAGGATACATTATCTTCTCCATCCAACGCTTGTACGGAAAATTCGTAACTGGTGTTGGCCATAAGTCCGCTTATTTCAAGGGATATATTCCCTCCGCTAAGTCCAATACTCTCGCCGTCCTGAAAGACTTCGTAATTGGTTACCTTAACGTTATCGGTGGCGGCTTCCCAAAATAATTGTAGCGATTCGGTTTTTACGTTACTGGCGCTTAGGCCCGTGGGTACGGTTGGTGCTTCGGTGTCGCTTAAAAGTTGGTCTAATGTTTCCCTGTCGTCATTACAAGAAATTGTAAATAAAATCATTACGGACAAGCATAGTTGCCCGAACTTCATGGCTGCGTTTTTCATTAGATTTAGATGTAATTTATATTAATGGTACAATTGATAAATTACATACGTTTAAAAAGGGGAAATAAGACTATAACACCCATTGTTTTAACATATTATGATTAGTTATCCCGCTAATTATGGATAGAAAGCGTAAAAAATCATTCATTTTTTTTATTGCGTCTCTTTTTTCTCCATGTTAAATAGAAGATTATAATTAAAACGGGGATTACAATATAAAAAGTAACATCAATCCACGAACTCAGGTCAATGGGATCGTTGTTTCCCGGTTTCGGAATGCCGTCTGGCGTTTGTAATATGTTGCTTAATCTCATCATTCTATGTAAAATTAACTACTAAAATATACAATTTTAAAATGTGATAGATAAGTATTTTTTTACATTTAACTTTTTTATTGGGGTTAAAATTACAGAGAAAGGAATTTCTTTATCCATACAATATATTTAATATAAAATTGCCTCAATAAAAAACATAATTGTTATTTTGGTACTGTAAATTATTAACCCCTATGCTATTATTTCCCAAAAAAAGGAGGCTGGCAGACCGTTTTAAAGACTTTGTAGACATCCATTGCCATATAATTCCGGGCATAGACGATGGTGCGAAGAATCTTTACGAATCTTTTTACTTAATAAATAGGGCCATGAATATGGGTATTACCGGCTTTATTGCCACCCCACACGTATTATCGGATTTATACCCAAATACCCCGCAAACTATCGCTAATGGTTATGATGAGATAAAAAAGTATTTGGAAGAAAAGAAAATAACTCCTTCGGTTTTTAACGTGTCGGCAGAATATATGGTAGACAGTGAATTTGAAAAGCTTTTGGAAGATAAAAATCTCTTGTTTTTAAAAGACCGCTATGTATTGATTGAGTTGCCCTTTTTACAGGTCCCAATGAACATGGAACGAATTATCGAGCAGCTTACGTCAAACAATTATATTCCAGTTTTGGCACACCCCGAACGATACCGTTATTTTCACCATCAACAGTTTTTGCTTAAAAATTTAAAGGAAATGGGGTGCCTATTGCAACTAAATGCTTTATCCTTAGGAAATTATTACGGAAAGAGTATCCATAAAATGGCCATAGACCTTGTAAATTCGGGTTACATTTCTTTTATAGGAACAGACATACACAACCAGCAACACATTTCTAAGCTGGAGGAGATTGTTTTAACAAAGGCGATCGATCATGAAATCAGTAAAATTATAGAGAATACCAAAAACACTTTCGGTACCGTTTAAAACCATTTCTTCTTTTTGTTATCCTTTTGAATGTATCCGTACCCCATTTTGGCTCCATACCCTAAATTGGCTGCCTTTACGTCGTTAATAATCAACGATATGTTTTTTAGCTTTTTATCAATATAAAGTTCCTTTACGAAGCTCAACAATGACTTTTCGGTATAGTTGGCACGCGTAACATATATAGTCCTGTCGGCATATTTGCTAATCAAAACGGTATCTGTAACAGGCAATGTCGGTGCCGTATCGACCAGAATAACATCGTATTTGTCTTTTACCGTTTTAAACAAGGTATCCAACCGATTGTTCATTAATAATTCGGCCGGATTGGGCGGTATTTTTCCCGATTGAATAACATCCAAGCTGTTAAAAGATAAAACTGGCTTGATAATATCATCTATTTCGGCATCTCCATGAAGGTATTCTGAAAGCCCTATTTGCGAACTATTTGTAATAAAATTGGTCAAGCTTGGCTTTCTAATATCGGCGCCAATAAGCAAGACATTTTTATTTGAGTATGCATAAATAGTAGCCAGATTGTACGATACAAACGACTTTCCTTCACCCGGAATGGTAGATGTAACATAAATTACCTCTCCTTTACCACTGTCCTTTTTGTTAAAAAGATAGTCAATGTTCGTCCTTAATATCCTAAAAGATTCTGCAAGGACAGAACGGTCGTTTACCTGTATTGTAAGCTCTTTTTTATGTTCAATATGCGGTAATTGAACCAAAACGGACATATTGGGAAGTGTCTCTGTAATATCTTCCTTTTTATGAATTTTGGTGTCCAGCAATTCTTTAAAATAAATAAAGCCAAAAGGTAACAGCAAACCTAAAAACAAACTGGCAAAATATATTTTTGTTCCAGACGATATTGGCCTATAGCTACTGTATGCAGGCTCTATTACTTTGGCACTTGGAGAGGTAGCTGCCATGGAAATGGCAGATTCTTCTCGCTTTTGCAATAAGTATAGGTAAATGGTTTCCTTAATGTTTTGTTGTCGTTGGATATCCCTGTTTTTCCTTTCTTGGCCTGGTACAGAAGAAATCCTGGAATTGATAAGGTCTTCTTGAGCCCTTAAATTGCTTGTTTGTATGTTAATCGTGCTTTTTAAATTGTTTAAACTTTGCTGCATGGAAGACCTAAGGCCGTTTAATTGCTGGTCTAGTTGAACCACTATGGGGTTGTTTTCCCCCGATGTTTTTAACAGCCTCTGACGCTCCAGGACAAGTTCATTGTACTTGGTCGTTATGGACGAAATATTAGGGTCGGACAGCCCAATGTTCGTGGGCAAGAGTTCGTTGTTTTCCTGAGACCCAATATAATCGCTCATATAGTTTACCGTATTGAGCTCTGTCCCTAATTGGATTAAATTTTGTTCGTTTTGGGCACCGCTCTCTAAAAATATCCCCGCTTCCGAAGTAATATCCGTTAGTTTGTTGCCTACCTTAAAACGTTCCTTGGTTAAATCTACTTCAGAAAGGTCGGTAGCTATTAAGTTTATACGTTCGTCTATAAACTCGGATGTGGCTTTGGCCACCTGATTTTTTTCTTCGATGGAAGATTGGTTATATACTTCCGTTAGTTTGTTTACAATATCTTTAGCCTTATCCTGTACCGGATCTGTTAGGTATATTGAAACAATATTTGATCCTTTTGAGATGGACGACACCGAAAGTTTGTTTTTATAGTGTTCCCGCACGCTGCTTACAGGTTTTATTACAACTTTTAATGGTTCTCCTGTATATTTTTTAAAATACTGCAAATTGGGTATTACAATAAGGCTACCTAAACTGGTTGGTACGTTTTCTCCAAATAAATATGTCTTTGGTTGCCCATCGTTAATGGCATAACTAAAACTTGTCTCAGAAATAATAGTGATGGTAAAGCGTAAGGAAGATTTATTAATAGCCGAGTCCTTGGCCAGAAAATTTAGTGTAAATGGCTGATTTTGATATATTTCAACATCGCTAATACGGCCTTGTGCAAAAATTTGAAGGTTAAGCTTTAAATCTTCAACCACGGTTTGCATAAGTTCCCTTGACTTGAGCACCTGTATTTCCCCTTCTACTTTTGTAGAGCTAAAAGGGGTTTCCGACAATCCTTCCAAAACAGAAGCCTCGGGAGAAAGTTTAGTTTCATCGGCAATTAAAATAGTGGCTTCGGCACCATAAATTGGTTTGGAATAACGAAGAACCGCAAATGCTATGGCCACGCATACCAAAAGACTAAAAACAAACCAATACCATTTCTTTAAATAAGGTTTTATAAACTCTTTAATGTTGACCTTGGATGGTGTTTCCTGTATATCTTGTAAATTCATTATCGTGTAATTGCAATAATAGCAGTAAGCATGATAGAAAATAACGAAAGCCCTATCGTTAACCTACTGTCCAGGTTAGATGTTTTTACTACTGAATTGTTTGGCTCTATGTAAACCACATCATTCTGTGTTAGGTAATATACCGGAGAATGTATAAACTCCTTGGTAGTTAAATTGATACGCGTATACGTTTTTGCCCCGTTAAAGTCTCTTATTACCAATACGTTATCGCGCCTTCCTT
The DNA here is from genome assembly GCF_037029175.1 of Galbibacter sp. PAP.153. Lineage (NCBI taxonomy): Bacteria > Pseudomonadati > Bacteroidota > Flavobacteriia > Flavobacteriales > Flavobacteriaceae > Galbibacter > Galbibacter sp. PAP.153. Next base: position 127,223 of record NZ_JAZEUN010000001.1, read on the forward strand.
TAATATCCAGGTCTCCTGCCAGGCCAATGGCTTCTAAAATGGTTATCCTTTCGCCGGCCACGTTGTATGTTCCCGGTTGCCTTACCTGCCCTAAAACCGTAACCCTAAAGTTTTTTATCCTAATGTTAACAATGGGGTCTTTTAAATATCCGCCCTCTATCAACTTTGTCCTGAACAGTTCTTTTGCTTCAGAAGTAGATAACCCCAATAATTTTATCTTCCCCAAAACGGGAAAATCAATAAAACCTTCTTTATCAATTACATATTCCAGTTCCTGTATATCTTCGCCGGAACCCTTGGTTAAATTAAAGGGCGTTGTTGCGGCCATGTCGAAACTGGAAATATAAATACTTAAAATATCGTCTATTTTAAATTTTGGCTCGAAAGTATTGGTTTCTACCTCTGTTTCAAATTGTTGGGCATTTTGCAAATAAACAATATCCTTACGCGATCCGCAGGAAATTAAAAACAGCATAATAAAGAGCGTAGTTATCTTAATGTAATTATTTATTTTACTAATAATCATTTCGTTAGGTATTTAGCAAGTATTATAAATTGTAACTATGGGGAACAAAGTTTAGCGATTGCAATATGGTATAATTGGGCATGGTGGTTTGCAGTACCTTGGTGTCCAAATGTTCGTAATCGGAGTTTTTGGATACAAATTCGGGCACAATCTCCTTGAGTTTCTTTACAATAATATTTTTGTCGTGATATAAGTTTAAAATACAAAGGGCATCTATTCTGGCTTTTAGTTTTTCGTAGTCCATCTCTTTTACCTTGCTTATCATAATTTTTTCGTGGTATGTCGGCAAGGTATTTTCGCCATTGGCCAAAAGTTCTTCATAGAGTTTTTCCCCGGGCCTAAGTCCGGTAATTTTTATGTCTATATCTTCCGGATAGCGTAGTCCAGAAAGACGGATCATGTTTTTTGCCAGGCTCATGATCTTTACACTCTCGCCCATGTCGAAAATAAAAATCTCTCCTCCCTGTCCCATTGTTCCGGCCTCCAAGACCAATTGCGAGGCTTCGGGGATGGTCATAAAATACCGGGTTACATCTTTATGGGTAACGGTTAACGGCCCGCCTTTTTCCAATTGTTTTTTAAATAACGGGATTACCGATCCGTTAGACCCCAAAACGTTTCCAAACCTTGTGGTTATAAATTTTGTATGCTTGGACTCTTTTTGGAGGCTTCCAATATAAATCTCGGCAGTACGTTTGGTAGCGCCCATTACATTGGTTGGGTTTACGGCTTTGTCTGTAGAAACAAATACAAATTTGTCCACTTTATATTTTAATGCCATTTTAGAAACAATGCGTGTCCCGCCAACATTAATTTTTACGGCCTCATAAGGATTGTGTTCCATTAAGGGTACGTGCTTGTATGCTGCTGCATGAAAAATAATATTGGGTTTATAGGTTTCAAAAACACTTTCCAGTGCGTGTTGGTCCCTGACATCGGTTACAATGGGATAGAAATTGTTTATCCCGCCCTGCTTTAATTCCTGCTGAAGGTCGTATAGGGCAGATTCGGCAATATCTACCAAGATGAGCTTCTTAAAATTAAAAGCCGATAATTGTCTGGATATCTCGCTCCCTATGGATCCCGCCGCCCCGGTAACAAGCAATACTTTTCCGTCGAACTCCTTTTTAAGCTCCTTGTTTTCAATATTAATGGGCGTTCTGTCTAACAAATCTTCCAGTTGAATGGGTTTTATTTGATTGACGCTCAGTTCGCCGTTCATCCATTTGTCAATGGGCGGCACCACTTTTATATTGGGCACAACATCGATTAATTCATCTATGTTCTTTCTCAGTGTTGAAGATGAAGTATTTTGAATGGCTACTATAATTTCGTTTATTTGATGCTTTTTTATAAAAGCTTCGTTTACAGAAGTCCTTCCTATTATTTTGGTCCCATTTATGCTGTTTCCTATTTTGTCTTCGCTATCTTCTATAAACGCTACTACTTTATTTTTTTGGTCCATATTATTAACCAGCGCATTGTGGGTCATAATCCCCGATTCTCCTGCACCGTATATCAATATATGCTTTGTAGACTTTAACTTACAGTTAATGTATTGGTAGGCTATTTTAAAAACAAGCCTGGTTTTTGCCAGTACAACAAAGTTTAAAAAGGCGTGCATTATTATAATGGATTTAGGGATGGTAATTCCCGGAACCATGGCCAGTTCTTTATTGGTTACTACAAAAACCGATGTTAAAACGGCCAAAAGCATTGTGGCCAAAAATATTTTCATTAAATCTTTTACACCCGTATACCTTATCACTCCTTTATAAGACCCTGTAATTAAAAAACTCATAAGTGCCAGAACCCCGACAATTGGCATTTCTTTTAAAAAACTGCCTACATTAAAATTTAACGTTAAGTGAAAACGTATAAAATACACCAAAAAGAACGTAATCAATACCAGCATTATATCTATAGCCAGTACCAGCCATTTGGAGGCATATCTCGGGGCTTTGGAAATTAGGTATTTGTAAATCATCTCAGTAAGGTATTTTTAATTAGGTTGGTTACTTTTTCCAGGTCTTCTTCAACAAGGTTAGAACCACTGGGCAAGCAGAGGCCCCTGTCGAAAAGCATTTCAGATACACCGTTGGTATATGCAAGGGCATTTTTAAATACCGGTTGCAGGTGCATGGGTTTCCATAAAGGCCGGGAATCTATGTTTTCATTTTCCAGGCACAAGCGTACTCTTTCCCTTTCTTCGTAGGAATTTAAAAGAATTGTGGTCAACCATCGGTTGGACTTCGTTCCTTCCGGTTCCCTTAAAAAATAAATACCCGGTATATTTTCAAGACGTTCACGGTAATATTGATAATTCTTCCTTCTTGCCAATACGCGGTCGTTAAGCACTTCCATCTGTCCTCTTCCTATTCCGGCTACAACATTGCTCATACGGTAATTGTAACCAACCACGGAATGCTGATAATGAGGTGCATTGTCCCTAGCCTGTGTTGCCAGAAAAACGGCTTTTTTCTTTAATTCCTTATTTTGCGTAACAAGTGCCCCGCCCCCGGAAGTTGTAATAATTTTGTTTCCGTTGAACGATAAAATGGATATATCCCCAAGTGTTCCGCATTTTATGCCAAGATATTCGCTCCCCAATGCTTCTGCACTGTCTTCAATTACCGGGATATTGTATTTCTTGCTTATTTGGTTAATGGCCAAGGCATCGTAAGGCATTCCATATAAATGGACTGCCACTATTGCTTTTGGTTTTTTGTTTTTTTGTATCCCTTTTATAATTGCTTCTTCCAATAATGCTGCCGAAATGTTCCAGGTATCCGCTTCGCTGTCTATAAAAATGGGGTTGGCACCTTGGTACAAAATCGGGTTGGCAGATGCCGAAAAGGTGAAACTCTGGCAAAGCACATCGTCTCCAGGACCAACGCCTAACAGTACAAGCGCTAAATGAATTGCAGAAGTACCCGAAGCTACAGCGGCCACATGCACATCTTCTTTTAAATATAAGGCTATGGCTTCTTCAAAAGCATCTACATTTGGGCCCAAAGGCGCTACCCAATTGGTTGAAAAAGCTTCGGCTACATATTTTTGTTCGGTGCCGCCCAAGTGTGGTGACGATAACCATATTTTTTTGTTTGTTGCAATCATTTTACTCTTATCTTTTTCATAAGAGTTAAGCGAGAAAGTAAGATTTTGGTTGGTTGGCAAAAACAAAAAAGCAATTGCCCCTTGTTTTTTAAATGCACCGAAATAATAAGAATAAAAACTTAAGATGAAGTTACATAGCAATTTGATTGCTAGATAAGTATAAGCTTTTTCAATATTAAATCAATACGTTGCTATTAATCAATTAAATATCAAAAAAGAACAGTGTAAAAGTAATAAAGTATTCAATGAACAAATTGCTAATTCGGTGAACGACGGGTTAAATTCGGTTAACTACTTTTTTGTAAACAAAACGTTAAAAAAATGGTATTTTATCGTCTTTATATGCATTTCTTCTTGCTTTATTCGCATTGATATCGTAATTCTCTTACAGAAACGCCATTTAAAGAACAAATGAAGTTCATTGTCGATTATCATAAATTTAATAGAGTAGTTTCCAAGAAGACTTTATATTTGTATCGTCTTTTTTATTTGTGGCAATGTAAACTTGTTGCAATTATTATAAAACCCACGATTCTATAATAAATTACTTTCAAAAAAAATAACGTGAAAAAAATAAATAAAATCTGCTGTATCGGTGCAGGATATGTTGGCGGGCCCACCATGTCTGTAATTGCTTATAAATGCCCAGGTATAGAAGTTACCGTTGTAGACATTAACGAAAAAAGAATTGATGCATGGAACGATAAAAACCTGGATAATTTACCCGTTTACGAACCCGGACTAAAAGAGATTGTTGCCGAAACCAGAGGTAAAAACCTATTTTTTTCTACCCAAATAGACAAGGCCATTGATGAGGCAGACATGATATTTATCTCGGTAAACACTCCTACCAAAACCTATGGTAAAGGCAAAGGGCAGGCAGCAGACCTTAAATATATCGAGTTGTGTGCCCGCAATATTGCCAAAGTTGCAAAAACCGATAAAATTGTAGTTGAAAAATCTACCCTACCGGTACGCACGGCCCAAGCCATAAAAAACATTTTGGACAATACGGGAAACCATGTAAATTTTGAAATTTTGTCAAATCCCGAGTTTCTGGCAGAAGGGACTGCCATTAACGATTTGTTGTATGCAGATAGGATTCTTATTGGTGGAGACGATACCCCCTCGGGAACAGAGGCCAAAGATGCCCTTGCCGCTATTTACGGGCATTGGTTGCCCGACAATAAAATTTTAAAAACCAACATATGGTCGTCCGAGCTTTCCAAGCTGGTAGCAAATGCCTTTTTGGCACAGCGTATCTCGTCTATTAATTCTATTTCTGCACTTTGCGAAAAAACCGATGCCAATGTACAAGAAGTCTCTAAGGCAATTGGCCTAGATAGTAGAATTGGCCCTAAATTTTTAAATGCTTCTGTTGGATTTGGCGGTTCTTGTTTTCAAAAAGACATCCTCAACCTTGTATATATTGCCAAAACATATGGTTTAAATGAAGTTTCCGATTACTGGGAGCAGGTTATCCTTATAAACGACTATCAAAAAAGAAGGTTTGCCAATAATATTGTTAGCTCCCTGTACAACACCGTTTCCGGTAAAAAAATTGTTTTCTACGGATGGGCCTTTAAAAAAGATACAAACGATACCCGTGAATCGGCCGCTATTTATGTAGCCGATGCCCTGTTGGATGAACAGGCCGAAATTGTGGTATACGACCCAAAAGTATCCGAAGAACGTATTTATGCCGACCTGGATTACCTTAATACCCGTACCGAAGAAGAAAACCGGAAACTGGTTACCGTTGTAAAAGAACCCATTGAAGCTACCAAAGAAGCACATGCCATTGCCGTTTTAACCGAATGGGACGAGTTTAAAAAATACGACTGGGAAACTATCTATAAAAACATGTTGAAGCCTGCCTTTGTCTTTGACGGAAGAAGGATACTTGACAAAGAAAAACTCAACACATTAGGCTTTAATTATTACCGCATTGGCGAAGGAGCTTGAGTTTGTTGATATGCTGTTATGTTGTTACGATGCTATGACGCTATTTTGTTGAGAGGTGAGAGAATCAAAGTTACAGAGGGACAGAGTTGCAAAGATTCAAAATTCAACTAACAACGAGTAAAGTTCCAGTCACTTCGACGAAGGAGAAGTCACATAAAGTAATGAGTCAATAAGTTAATGAAGAAAGGGTTTTTCTAGTTTAGAGTTGAGAGTTTAGAGATTAGAAGGTTCAAGTTTCAGGTTTTAAATATCGCTAACATAAAACAATTAACTAACCCCTCATCACTTTTCCCTATTCCCTAATAACCATTAACAATTAACAATTAACAATTAACAATTAACTAACCCCTAATCACTATTCAAGGTTTGGGGAGGCTTCGTTATTTACAGATATCGCTATATGTAGACAATGCTTTATTCCAAAGAGTTTTTTGATCGTATTTGTTTATAACACAATCTCTTGCCTGATTGCTTAAAATTGTTATTTTTTCAGGATGGGTTATAATTTCTTCCATGGCCTTCATCAAGGCTTCCATGTTTTTTGGCGGAATTAAAATTCCGTTATAATCATTTTGTATAATTTCATTACAACCCGTAATATCTGAAGATATGGCGGGCGTTTTCATGGCGGCAGCTTCCATTAATACAATTCCAAAACCTTCTCTGTATGATGGAAATGTAAAGATGTCCATTAATTTTAAAAAGGGTTTTACATCTTTTTGGTACCCTACGTGAAATATTCCGGGATGTGTTTTTATTTGATCCTTTATTTTGTGTGATACAGGATCCTGAATATCTTCATATATACCTACCAATAACAGTCGGATATGTGAGTATTCGTCATAAAGGGAAGAAAATGCCGATACGAGCTCGTTAATGCCTTTGTCGCCCACAAGTCGGCCTACATATCCAAAAATAATGTTCTCCTTTGTAAATTTTACTCCTTCAATTTGGGCTGTTACTACATTATCGGGATTAAAAACCTCTGTATTGATTCCGTTAATGCTCCCATTCCATATAATTTCAACCGGTTTGGAAGTTATTTTATCCTTGTATAGCGTACTTTTTACGCCATGACTTACAGAAAATACATGTGTGGCACAATTGCAGGCAATCCGTTCCATGCACATTAAAAATTTTCTTTTAATGCCCGATGTGCCTTCGTAGCGCAAACCGTGTAAAAAGTAAATCCTGATCGGGGTTTTATTAAAATACGATGCCAACATACTAAGCAACCCCCCTTTTGGGGTATTGCCATGAACTACTTTTGGTTGTATTTTTTTTATGAGCCTATATAGTTTGTACAAGCTTTGAATATCGTTTAATAATGAAATTTCTCTTTTAATAGTTATGGCGTATGTTTTTACCTTTTCGGTTTCTTCAAAATTTTGCAATCGTTCTCCGGGGCTTGAAACTGCTTCTACATTAAAACGTTTTTTTAACACCTGAACTTGCCCCCTAAAAAAATTTAAAGACTGTGGAACTGTGGTTACTATTAAAAAAGTATCTTTCATTTTTTATGAGGCTTAGCTTTGTAAAATTGGCTAAAAAGCCATTCATTGTTAGAAAAAACTTTAAAAAGTTCTCTTTTTTTATTTGTAGACCTAAACTGCAAAGGATATAGATCTATATTTTTTAACTGACAGATTATTTCTTTAAAAAAGGAATAGTCTTTGGTTTTTGTAAAAAGTATCTTTAGTAATGTAATAGTTTGCTCGTTTACCTTTTCCCTACTTTTTTTATAAGCAACGGAATTTTTAGTGATGATATCTTTGCTAAAACAATCTATTTTTTTAATTGCATCTAAAATATCGGTGACCAATTTTTTGTTTTTTAACTCATTGTGGCTTCTGGTAATAGATCCCGTGGTTTGCACAAAACTGGAAACAATGGTGTTTACTCCCATAATTTTTTCTGCCAGAAAAACAGCTTTAAAGTTAAACTCAACATCTTCTACATATACCTTTTCCCTAAATTGAAGTTTGTTTTTTTGTAAAAACGCCTTTTTATAGAGCCTAACGCAAGCCGATTGATGATAGCCGTGGCTAAAATATTCGGCTCCAGAATAGGCTTTGCCTGTTAATAGTTGTTTTACGGTATAGATTACCTTGCCATCTTCCTGTATTCCCTGTGCGCCAAAATCTAAGATGTCCAAATTGTTGTCAAGGGCTGTTGTAATAATCTCTTTTAAAACATTTTCGTTTAAGTAATCATCAGAATCCAAAAACAAAACATACGTTCCTTCGGCATGGTTTACCCCCGTGTTTCTTGCACCGCCAAGTCCCTTGTTTTTTTGGGAAACAGTTTTAATATTGGTATGTTTTTTGGCCAGCTTATTAACTATTTCCATGCTGTTGTCAGGGGTTTCGTCATCAACTACTACTATTTCGTAATCGTTTTTGTCCAAATTCTGCTTCAGCGTAGACAGTATACATCTTTCAATATACTTTTCAACATTATAAACAGGTATTACAATACTTAAATGCATAACTAGACTATAGATTAGGTTTTACAAAATTCAATAAATAGGTAAAGAGGAAATACATCAATAAAACAATACCTAAAACCTGATGTTGATAATTAAAAAACCTTTTTTTAAGAAAAGGATAAAAAATTACCACGGCCAACATAAACCAAGACAAATAGGCAAACCTGTTTGAAAAATTGGCCGTAATTACCAAAATCCAAAAAGCATTAGATATTAAATAGGTGCCATAAATACGATGATACATTTTGTCGGTAAACTTTTTCTTGAAAATAAAATACCATCCGGCAAATGTTCCGGTGGCACTGTACAATAAAAAATCCCATCTAAAACCTGTATTCGAAAAAGCACTTTTATCAACATCGGCCAATAAATATTGACTTAAGCGGTCGTCGGCAAAACCCAAGCTTGTAAATATCATAATAAACAGTGAACCAAAGACCAACGAAAGTGGAATTGCCGCAAACCATGCAATTAAATATGCCTTTGGAAAATTTAAAAAGAATGTAATCACATAAGCGGCGGTAGGCAAGTACATAGATTGATGGAAGGTACACGATAGAAAAACAATTAACCCCGAAACAATGGGCTTTTTGTGGTATGAAAGCCCCAAAATAAAAATTGATGTGGCCATTCCGTTTCTAATGCCGTTTACACCATAGGCATAAAATGAAAATGAAGCAACGAGGGCAATAAAGCAATAGATCCAGTAATTTTTAAAAAACCTCCCGCATGCTACGGCCAATGGCAAAATATAAATACAGGCACAGATAAAAAAGAAACCATTAATCGTGGTAACCAAGGCCGAAAACTTTACTAAAAAGCCAAAACCAAAATCGCTACCGATATCTATGGGACTTCCGGAAATTTCCCGTTGAAACATATATGCATAAGTGGTCATGTCTATAAATTCCCCGCTTATGGGCCTTAACCCAATAAAGAATAGTATAAACAGGGCATATGGCCAGCCAATAAGCCCAAGGTATTGTTGAACCTTTTTATCCTGATAGTCCATAATCTGCGTATGGAATACCGTAAGGAGTATTACGGCCGCCTGCATATTATAAAAAACGGTACCATATTTTTCTATGGGAAAAAGGTCGAACATAGTTGGTTATTTAATAAGGTCTTTAAAATCTTTGTAATTGTTTATCAGTGATATTTGTTTGCTTTCTTCCCCGTTAATGGCCAAATCCATGGCTTTGGGTATTGCGGCAAAATCATACTCTTTTATCAATGTTATTTTTTTATTGTGTTTTATCCATTCGTAAGACTGGATTATTTTATGGTTGTTGTTAAGGAAAACCAGGGCAGGGGTATTGGTGATATGACAAAAAATCATTCCGTGCAGCCTGTCGGTAACAACAAGTTCTGCCTTTTTAAAGGCCTCCCAGATAGCAAAAAGTGCTGTCAGCCTTTTTTTCATGGAAAGCTGCGTTCCGCCTACATGGGTATCGTAATAATTATGGAGTTTAAACCTTTTTTTAGTGTACTCGATTAATTGTTTTTCTTGTGCGGGATTTAGTTTCTTTTCTTTGTCTTCCCGTAGGCAAATAATAATTCCTTCCCTTTTATATTTGGGAATTGTCCTGTTTAATGTCATAACAATATCGGGCAATAGCAATACTTTGTTGTTGGGAAAGTTGTCTTTAAAAAAGCGATACGATTTTTCTTCTCTTGCTATTAAGGTTAAATGTTGGTGAGAGCCATACACCTTTTTTGCGGTGTCCAACTTTTTTCTTCCGTCGGGAGCAATAGAAAAATCTATTGTTTGAGGAAAAGACACTATTTTGTTGTTCGGAAATGCTTCTATTACCAACTGCCTAAAATATTCTATTTGGTGGTAAAGGTCGCCCATGTTCCCACCGCCAACAGTGGTTATTATATCGTTGGGCGTAACCAGTTTTTTTAGCATTGTTAATCCTTGCAAGGTTTTGCTTATGGGAATTTCAATAACCTGCCGTTCCGGGAAACATTGCTTTAAAAATGCATGTTGGGCATAGGTAATGGCCACATCGCCAAGGTTTCCGTAATCGGCTGCCAAAAAAATATAAACGCGGGACTTTTTATTGTTGAAACGAAAGAAAGGTTTTTTTGAGCCCGAATATTTTAGCTTTGCCAAGTGCAACCGTACTTTGGTCTCAAAAGAAATCCCCTTTTTTATTTTTTTAATTATGCTGTCTTTTTCCATGTCTTTAGATACATTGTTAAGGTTACCAATCTGTATTTGATTATTTTTTTGTAGATGAAATCAATTTTAGACACCGGGACATACCAGTTGATGTATTTCTTTGTTTCGGTATTTTGAAACATTTGGTCGATGTACATTTTTTTTTCTGAAGCCGTTAAGTTATTTTCATAGAGCAACAGGTTGTTAATGCAATATTGTATACCAAGAACGAGGTTATGGGCCAGTGCTTTGTTAACAGCTGCTTCGGTATAGTTCCAGTTGTTAAGAAAAGCTTCAATGGCCTTGTGTTTTTTCAAAATAAGGTCGAAAGAATCTTTATGGTAGGTTTTTATAAGTGTTTCTACATTTCTGTTGATATAATGATATAAATGTTCTTTTATAATAATTACCGCACTTGCTTTACAATAGGCCCTAGAGTTAAAAAGCATATCTTCTACAAGGGAAATTCCTTTATCGAAGCGGAGATTATACGTATCTATTATTTTTTTAGAATATACTTTGTTCCATGCATAGCCCAATAAATTGAGGAGTTCCGCCGATAATTCCGGAGGCGATGTCAATGTCCTTAAAAAATGAGCATCTTTGTAGGCTATTTTTTGTTGCTGAAGCAATTTGCCGTTATCGGTTTCGGTATCCAGAAAATAGCCAAAAACATATATATCGGCAGGTGAGACGGTTATTTTGTGCACAATGGTCTCCAGCAGATTGTTTTCAATCCAATCGTCGCTGTCAATAAAATATAGGTAATCTCCTTTTGCACGGTCAATACCGTAGTTCCTTGCATCAGACAAGCCACCGTTGGGTTTGCTCAGGATTGTTACCCGGTCATCTTTTTTTGCATATCCTTTGGCTATTTCCCTGCTTTTATCCGGCGATCCATCATCTACAATAAGCAGCTCAAAATTTGTATATGTTTGGCCAAGGACACTTAAAATACACTTTTCAATATATTTCTCGACCTTATATACGGGCATGACAATAGTAAAAAAGGGATGTTTCATGGCGTTACATATTTAAAGTCGATATAGTTTTCGGTTGCATTTTCCTTTGGGTGTATACTACATTGGCTACTTATCACCACGGCATTGTTGGGCACATCAAAATTCACAAAGCAGTTGGGGGCTATTAAAACATTGTTTCCAATGGTTATGTTTCCAACAATTACCGTATTGGCACCAATCCATACTTCGTTACCAATTTTGGGTACCCCTTTTTTTTGACCCCTATTTTCTTGGCCAATGGTAACCCCTTGTGCAATATTGCAATTGTTACCAATAACAGCATCGGGATTTAATACAATATTGCCCACATGGCCAATAAACAGGCCGCCGCCTATTTTGGTGGTTGGCGGTATTTGTACTCCATATAAATATCCAAAATGGCGTTTTAATATTCTAAAAAAGATGCCTTGTATTGACGAACCACTATATTTTGCCGTTTTTCTGTATAAGAAGGTATACAAAAATGCAGGGTTCAGTAGTTTTTTAATCAACTGTTTACGGCCGGTACTTGCTTGGTACCTATATAGGTCGGCTTTTATTATTGCATCCATTTTAGTATCATTTTAGCAGTGTATCAAAAAGCATTTCTACTTTTCCGGCATTGTTTAGATTTTGGTAGTATGTAGATTTTAACTGTGTTTTCTCTTTAAAAAGATTTATTAAATCTGGGTTTTCCAATAGGTTCAACAAACCGTTATGCAAACCATCTTCGGAGTTTTCCACAATCATTCCCGTATTCCCGTCGTCCAGTATTTCGTCCATTCCGGCACAGGCGGTGGTTAATACCGGGGTGCCCAATATAACCGACTCTGTAACGGCCGTACTGTATCCTTCCTCAAAAGAAGAACACACAAAAAGGTCGCACTTGGCCACATATTTATGCGGGTTGCCCTGAAAGCCCAATAGATAAACGTGGTCTTGCAATTTATTTTCGGCAATAAGCTCAAGCAGCTCATCTTTTAATTCGCCATCACCAATAATATATAGTTTAACATTGCTATGTACCTTTACTATTTGGCCCATTACGTTTACCAGTCTTTTATAGCCCTTTTGGCGGGTAAGCCTTCCAACGGTGCAAAGGTTTACCGTTTGGGGATCAAGCTCGATATTGGTTACTTTTTCCTTTCCGTTATCCAGTATCCACTGTGTTTCCACGACATTATGGATAACATATCCTTTAGAGCGGTCAATGTCTGCTATTTCTATTAAGGAAGCCAAGGAGCGCTTGGAAACGGCAACAACGGCATCGAATTTTTCATAGCAATGAACCATTTCTTTGGTTGATTGAAATACCTTTTCAATGCCAAAATTTTCAAGGTCGATATGCAGCCACGATATAAGTTTTGTTCCCTGGTGCGGGCAACCGCTTACCATGCGGGTTGGAACGCCTTCCAGGTATGCAACGATTACGTTGTATTTGCCCTTTATGAACAATTTGAACAATTGCCTTGGCGTAAGTATTTTTTGAATGACCGACCACCCCCTGAAGACTTTCTTGAAAATAAACTTTTGCTTAATTGCTGGATCGAGCCCGTTTCTATTGATGCCTTCTTCAAAATAAGTCAACAGCGTTACATCGTACTTGGTTAAATCTATGGAATTCAATAAATTAACAAGTACCTTTTCGGCACCGCCACCCCTTAAGTCGGGATGAACAAATAATATGGTTGGTTTATGTATCATATTAAAACTTTAGTAATGGCTTTATGGGGAAGTATATTTTATTTTTAAAGCAAAAGATAACGAGCCTCAACCTGATCGGGATGTTACCGGAAGCTTTATAAAACCGAAAACAATATTGGTACATTTCGTTGTTACGTAATGCTTTTATCCTTTTTAATTGATAGCCATCGGGGTGGTTTAGCTCGTTTGCCAATATAAAAAACAAGCTATGCTCTATATAATATCTTGAAAAATCAACTGTATATTCCCTGTCGGTCAATCCATAGTGCCGGTATATGTCCAGCTTACTTTTAAACTGATTTAAAAGATGCTTGGTAAGGTTGGGCTTAAAATGCCTTTGTGTAATAGACAATGGGTTGTTTACATAATGATAGAAGGCATCTTCAATGGCATAAATTCCATTGGCGTTTAGGTAACAGAGTAAATTGAAGGTAGAATCTACGCCGACCCTTAAATTTTCGTCATGGCGGATGTTGTTTTTATCCAGAAGCTCCTTCTTAATTAGGTTGGTCCATGTAAACCATAACAATTTAGAAGCATGGGAATCTTTTTTTAAAAGCGACAAAAAATCGTTTTTGGAAAGAACGTTGTTCTTGGGGAAAGGAGTGCTCCTTTTTTCAGAGCGACCGTTTTGCTGGTAAAAGTAATTGTAATTTACAATATCTACATTTTGTTCCTTGGCTATTGCAAGGGCTGTTTTGCATAAGTCGGGTTCAATATAATCATCGCTGTCCAAGATTAGAACATATTCCCCTTTGGCTACCAAATAGCCTTTGTTAACGGCAAATGGTTTTCCACTGTTTTTTTGTGTTATTAATTTAAACCTGGCATCTTTTTCTTTAAATTTCCCGCATATGTTATTAGAGTTGTCCGTAGAGCCATCATCAACGGCAATAACCTCGATGGTTTTTAAGGTTTGCGACAATATGGAGGCAATGCATTTCTCCAATTGCTTTTCGGCATTGTAAACAGGGACTATTATGGAGATATCTACGGGGTTCATTTTAAGAACTTTTAATAGTGTTTAATTTTTTAAATGAAGTTTTTATCAATTCCTTTTCAAAATCATCAAGAGAAAAGTATATACATGTAAAATAGATCATGGAATAAATAAGTACTTTAACTGAAAAAATGTACCAGCCCGAACCTTGTATTTGGGCAATGCATAGATATCCCACGGCAATGGCAACAAGAAACGATATAAAAAGTGGCAATGTTCTGGAAAAGTAATGTGCCATATTAATAGCGAGGCTCTTTTTTAAATACCACCAAATGCAGGCCCTTTCTATAAACATAAAAACAACCGTGCAGACTATAAGCCCCAATGCCCCATAAGTAAGGGAGTAATACCACCCCAGCATAAAGCCCAGCAAGGTGGTAACAATTAGGGTTACCCCCCTGAACGTCATTTTGTTGTGTGCCTGTAAAATATTATTGGCAAACCCCTGGCTTAGAATAAACGTAAGGCCGATCATGATAAGCAGGGTGTAGCTATAAGCTTCTGTAAATTCGCTGCCTACCCAAAGTATAATAAATTGCTTTCCGGTAAGTATAAAACCGCCAAAAACAAACAATAAAACCAACAGTAGGATTCTAGATATTTTTATAAACGTATCGGTAACAATAACGCTGGGCTCGTTTTTTACTACCATTTTCATTGCCTTAGGCTGAAATAAAGAAGAAATGGCCCCCGAAAAAGCGCCATAATAAGTCCCCAAGGTTACCCCTACCGCATAAATGGCCACAATGGCCGTCTCGTAGTTCAGGCCAAGGATAACCTGCCCAAATTGCCACCTAAGCTGATTAACGATACTGAAGATAAAGATCCAAATGGAATACCCTAAAATTGTTTTCAGCAAAACTTTATCAAACTTGTACAAGCGTATTTTTACTTTCAGCTTTTTAAAAACAACATAGGCCACACTGGCCATAAAAAGCAGGTTCATACACGTATCTACTATTACAATGCCAATAGAATTTGCTCCCATGAGCAAAATGGCAACAATCAATACCGAGCGGATAATGTAGCGTATAATGCTAATTGTTTTTGGTGCAATAAATTCTTCATATCCATTACATATTCCGGTAAAGGCGCCCCCGGGCAGGGTAATAGAAAGGTTGAATATTAAAATACCGGCCATTATTTTGGCTTTCCTTAGTTCTTCGGCATTCATGGTATCTCCAAACAGCCCGTTAATGTTAAAGTATAATACAAGGCCAACAACTACAATAATCAATGAGATAATGGCATACATTATAAAGCACAGGGCCAGAAAGTTGGCTTCTTCCTTTTTGTTGTTTTCGGCACGGTACTTTGCCACAAACCTTATTATGGTATTGTTAAGCCCTAGGTCCAATACGCTCATATACCCAATAAAAGCACCTATCATGGTATAGAGACCATACTCTGAAGCACCTAAGGACCTAATGATAAATGGAGTAAGCAGGATGCCAACAATATTGGTTAGAAATATTGTTGCATACGATAGAATAGCACCACCTTTTATTTGCTTTGATAACATGTTGTTATTGTAAATTCAATTAACATTTATGGTTGCTATTAATCCTATTTAATGACAATTGAATTACCGTAAGCCGGGGGTATAAACATGTGCATAATTAAGCGACCAAGCTTAAAAGGGTTGCCGTGTTTATGTTGTTAAAGATCAAAAAAAACTTCTAAACTGTGTAGATAATAATTTGAAATGCAAAATATTTAGGTTGAATGGCACTTTATAATATACTGAGTTAAAAATTGGTTAATGAATAATTAAAGTTCTGGTTTTTGGTATTGATTAATTGTTAATAGGTTTTCTGGCTTTATGTTTAAAGGTTGAAGTTGAAAATTCATGGTTGCAGTTGACACAATGTAAGTGGCGGCCGGTAGTTTTGGGTTTGCAGTTGGCAAAATGTAGTTGGCAGTCGGCAGTTCTGGGTTTTGGGACGGCAGTTCTAGGTTTTGGGACGGTAGTTCTGGAATTGCAGTCGGCTGAACTCAGTTGGCAGTTTTTTATCAATTGATAATTGTTGTTAGGGAAATTGTTAATTGTTATTAGTTAATAGGCTAACTAATGCTAACAACGAAAAAGTGACTAGAGCTCTACTAGTTAATCATTGTTAGATGAATTTTGGAACTTTGAAACTTTGCAACTTTGAACCTCTGCAACTCTGAACCCTCAACCCTCAACTAGAAATACCCTTTTCCTTATTAACTTGTTAGTTTATGCGACTTCTCCTTCGTCGAAGTGACTGGAAATCTACGAGTTAATTGTTGGCATACGAGTTAATTGTTGGCAGATGAATTTTTAACTTTGAAACTCTGAATCCTCAACTCTAAACTAGAAAAACCCTTTTCTTATTAACTTATTGACTAATTGCCTTATTAATAATATGCAACTTCGATCCCGACGCTATTATTGGTCGGGATCGAAGCGACATTAAACATTATTTTATGATATGATTATAGTGGGCAATCCAAATAAAATTTATTCCATTTTATTATTCTGCAATACTATATTCTCGGAATTGATTTGCTCGACCTCCGTATTCATACTACTGTTTTTTATGGTGATGTTTTTACAGTTATCCAGATACAGCTCTCTAGAAGATGAAAATTTACATTCATCAAAAGTAATACGTTCGCTGGAGCTGCCAATAGCATCGTTCAAATTGGTCAAGTATAATGGGCGGTGTGTCACGCTAATATCTTCACCTTTTATGGTTACGTTTTTTGCAACCGTAGTTTTGCCCATTGCAAAATATGCATAACTCACGTCCCTGTCGCTAGCAAATACATTGTTTCCTATTTCGGCATCTTCTATATTGGTAATGTAAATGGCTTGCTTAAAGTCATAAAATTCGTTTCCATTCACTTTTACATTAAAGCTTCCTACACGGATAGAAGTATCGTATCCCGCTATTTTGTTGTTGCTTGCCTCGATATTATATGTCAACTCTTCATTTGCAACGGTATAATGGTCAAAACCAATACCTACATTTGTTTGGATATCCGGTTTTGCTTTCATGGTATTTCCGGTAATCTTCACATCATGACCTGCGTTGATCCCTATTCTGTTATCCATTGTATTGTTTTCTATGTTGATAAAATCAGCAGTAAAAACAAGTACATCGGCCACATGATTGCCCGTAAATTTATTATTTTTAATGGTAACGTTTTCCAACTGCTCATATGCATAAAGCGAGCCGTCGTCTTTTCTCTCCCTGTATGCTTCAAGGTCGATTCCTATTTCCGGGGCAGTCCCCTCGTAATCTTTACCAGAACCGTGTTCGCCCCCGGCTCCCGAAATGGTACAGTTTTCTACCGTAATACCACTCCCGTCGGTTATTGAAATATTGTTTCTTCGGCATTTATCTATAAAGCTGTTGCTTATCACCACATTTTCAGATTGAAAGTTTCCATCCTTAATAGAACCGTCCCTTTCCCGTATAGAAGAACCTTGTACCATAATTCCGTCGCCACTTCCTTCGTAAATATTTACATTATCAACAACTACGTTATGCGAACCCAATATCATGAGTAGGCCACCATATTCATGGGTATTTCTTGAAACGCCAACTTCATCTACAACCGCAGAATAATCGTGTGTGTAACGGTCTCCTACTAAATTCCCACCTTCAATGGTTATATTTTGGCCTTTAAAAGTAGTAAGAAGCCTGCTGAAGGGGTTGTTAGTAGGTTGTACCCTAAGAAACGTATTGTCGCTCATAAGAATATGTGTATCCGTAGGTACTTTAATGGAATTATCAGCATAACTATACGGAGGATGATTTGTAAGGCGCTTTCCATAGAAATAGGCATCCAATTTATCAATTTCAAAAACCTCGCCGCCAATTTCATGAGTAAGTTCTAATGCAACATTTATATGTTCTTTATTCTGAAAGGCATTTTCATCAGAAGTTTTTCCTTCCACCATATCCCATCGGGAAGGTTCGAAAATAAAATGGGGGTGTTCTATTTTTACATCGCCGTCTATTTTCAGGTCAATATTTAATAACTGACCATCGATTACCCCGTCTCCGGAAAAATCCAAACTTCCGTTTACTATTTCTCCACCGTCGAAATTTAATTTTACACCCGATGCCAATTGAATGGACTTACCGCCCAAATCGTAATCGCAACTAATGTTAAGGGAAGCATTTGCCTCTGTAGCGGCAAAATCGTAATCACAGGGAATATCTACCGCATCTGTAATTACATTATAGGGATCGTCTGAATCTTCAGGATCCGGATCGATTATTTCCGTATTATCATCCTCTCCATTAATTAAAGACTCCAAAGCCTTATCATCTGTACAGGACGTGAAAAAAATCATCAATAAAATCAACAGCATCGACCAGCTATTTTTTTTCATGGTTAAGTTCTTTTAAAATTAATTTTAGTATTGAGGCTTGTTTAAAAACAATAGACGAAATGCATATATTACCGACAAAATACCTCTTTATGTATACGTTGTATAACTCCGTTTGGACTACAAGTCGTACAATAAAAATGTTAAATTTTATCAATACATCACAAAATACTGTTTTTCAACGATTTAAATATAAATATTAATTTTATATTAAAACAAAAAAAATAATAGCGACCCTATAAATTACTGATTAACAAGATTATATACTTCGCTTTAAAGATTTATTTTGCAGAAAATGAGTCTATTTACTAAAATACTGAAAATTAACAAGTTCTGATTTTATTAACATTTTAATGATTTCCAATTTAAAGTGGACTGAAAATGAGAAAGGGATACCTAATGATACCCCCTTTTTCTTTGAAAGCATATTAACAAAATACCTCTCTTTTTATTTTAACCGATGCTTCTTTTAAAAAAACTTAATTTAGTTTTTTAAATCGAATAGCTGTTCCTCCACTGGCACCCAAATGGAGTTTTAACACATTGGAAGTGGTTACTTTTTTCTTTGAAATAGCAATAGCATCCGGGTTATGGGTTTCATCGGTTCCTTCGGAATCGGCATAAATTTGTGCTTCATAAGTGGCATTTTCGTCTAAAAAGGATAATGGAATATCAAAATCTCTAGCCTTTTCATTGGTCATGCTCCCCAGATACCAATCGTCGCTATTAATATCTTTTCTAACGGTTGTAATATATGAGCCAATTTCTCCGTTCAAAATTTTGGTATCTTCCCAATTGGTAGGTACTTCTTTTAAAAATTGAAAAGCCGGTTGTCCTTCGTAATTTTCAGGAAGATCTGCCAACATTTGTATAGGCGAAAAAACGGTTACCAACAAAGCCAATTGTTTGGCTGCTGTACTGTGCACCCGCCGTCCCGGATATCCTTGCTTTACTTCCACATCGAGAATTCCGGCGGTAAAATCCATGGGGCCCGATAAAAGCCTCGTAAATGGCAAAATGGTGGTATAACTCGGCGGATTTCCTTCGCTCCATGCATTGTATTCTTGCCCGCGTGCCCCTTCCCGGGCCATCATGTTCGGGAATGTCCTTCGTTCCCCGGTGTCTTTAATTGGTTCGTGATATAAAACGGTAAGGTGATATTCGGCCGCTTTTTCTAAAACATATCTAAAATAATTCACGCCAAATTGACCATGATGCCATTCTTTCATTTTTAACAACGAACCTACATGCCCAATTTTTACATCGTGAATACCTACTTTATTGTACAATGCAAAAGCACTGTCAATTTGCTTTAAGTAATTATCGATGTTCGAACCTGTTTCGTGGTACCCGATAATGCGAACATTATGTTTGGCAGCATAATCGGTAACCGTTTCTAAGTCGAAATTATCGGCTTCATTGGTAAAACTAAATTGATGCATGGCATTTTTGTACCAATCGGGCGTCCAACCTTTGTTCCAACCTTCAATCAATAAATGGTCTATGCCTTCTTTTTCGGCAAAATCAATATATTCCTCGGCATGTTTGGTTGTAGCTCCTTGTTTTTCCCCTTCCCAAAAAGTATATTTTCCAATATGCATCGCCCACCAAATTCCCATATATTTAAAGGGCTTTATCCAACTGGTATCTTCAATTTTATTGGGTTCGTTTAAGTTTAAAATAAGGTACGAAGTAATTAAATCAGTTGGTTTTTCACCAATTTGCAAAGTTCGCCAAGGTGTGGTAAACGATTTTGTGGTTCTCACTTTTACCCCATCTGCCCAAGGCACTAAATCGGTTTTTAAGGTTGTCTCTTTGGTATGTGCCAAAGTAGTACTTGCAAAATCTACCAAATTGGCCTCGTGAAAGCTCAATGCCAATCCGTTTTTGCTTTCTATTGTTAATGGAGTATGAACGGTATCTAACGTGCTCACCGGCGAATCTTTAAAAAGATATTCATAACGCTGCTCGCCATAAGCGGGGATCCACCATGCTTTTCCATCATCTGAAAGGCTGAAAGTGGTCAACTCGTCCATGATAAAAATGCTGTCTTTAATTCCCTGTTCCGGAAATACGTACCGAAATGCAACCCCATCGTCAAAAGCCCTGAATTCAATATTCAACTTTCGGTTCTTTGTTCCTTTTTCCTTCAATTCAACTTTTAATTCGTTGTAATGATTTCTGATCTCTTTTTTTTCACCCCAAACCTGTGTCCAGGTATTATCAAAAGATTTTTCCTCAATATTTACAATCTCAAAATTTTTATATAGAGAATCGGCATCCTTAAATACAAACCCCATTTCTGAAGGGTTTAAAACCTGTGTTTCTCCGTGCAAAACCTGGTATTGTGGAATGCCATTGTTTGATAATGAAAATGTTATTTTATTTACATTCCCGGGTGATGAAACTTCTATTGGTTTCTGTTCTTTGGCACATGCAATTAGAGCACATGCACAAATAGTGGTTATACAGTATTTTAATTTTATGAGCATAGTTTATTATTTAGTCCATTCTAACTTAAACGATGTTTTTCCTTGAAGTGGATTTGATTCAACTTCAAAAGTATTTCCGGTTTTTTCAACAGTAACAGTATGTAATTTTTCCCCTGCCGGAAGGTACACTTTCCCTTTAGCAGTTGTCGTTTCAGCAGTAGCATATATGTTAAGCTTCAACTGTGTCCAATCCATATTTTTAGTAGATTGTGCCAATTTAATATGAGGGATTACCGTTCCGTTTTTTACCAACACTACAATGGGTATTTCACCAGCTTCAATGGTATGCCAACCACTTTGGTATACTTTTTTAGTTTGATAGTCTATCCAGGTACCTTCGGGAAGGTATACTGCTCTGGATGTTTCATTTTCAAACAAAGGAGCTACCAACATGCTAGCACCAAAAAGGTATTCATTATCCACAAGCCATGCGCCCGGATCGTTTGGAAACTCTATAAAAAGAGCCCGCATCATTGGCAAGCCGTTTTCCGAACTTTCTTTGGCCTGCGTATAAATGTATGGCATTAATTCGTAACGCATGTTGTCTGCCTTTCTAAAAGCATCGAGAAAATCTTTATCGTACAACCAAGGTTCAGTTGGTGGTTCGCCATGACTTCTTACATGCGACGAAAGCATCCCGAATGGGGTCCACCTTCTATACAGATCTTCAGGAGATTTTGTAACAAATCCTCCAACATCGTGGCTCCAAAAAGAAAAACCGCTCAACCCTAATGAAAGTCCGCCGCGAAGTGTTGCAGACATTGCCGTATTGGTAGTTGCGGCATCTCCTCCCCAATGCAATGGGTAACGCTGACTTCCAGCCCAGGTACTCCGTGCCCAAATAAGCGTATATCCTTTTTCTTTTTTAGTGATTTCTGCAACTGCTTTGTTGTATCGTAACGGATATAAATTATGCTCGTAAAAACCGGTACGTCCTGAATGATAAATTCCATTTGCCGGTGCTGCTTCTCCAAAATCAACTTTAAAAACACTCACGCCCAAATCGAACAAATGTTTCAGTTTTGCCTGATACCACTCCACTGTTTTTGGGTTGGAAAAATCCAGCACGGCATCTTCATAAGGAATGTTTCCTTTTCTATCTTTTACAGCCAAACCATTATCGACAATCTCATTAAACAAGGTATTTTTGGGCGTAAAATATGGCAATTGCCACAAACATACTTCAAAACCTTCGTCTTTAAGGTCGGATAACATTTTTTTAGGATTATTGAACCTTTCTGAAGCAAACTCATAATTGTTTCTCCAATCTACATCAAACCAACCGGTGTCGAAATGAATAACATCGCTCGGAATTTTATTCTTGCGCAGTTCTTTGGCCACTTCCCTGCCCTCTTTTTCAGAAAAATAGGTAATCCTGCTCATCCAAAAACCAAACGACCATAACGGCGGCATTACAGATTTACCGGTCAAATCTGTGTACTCGTCCAAAATATCTTTAGGTTCGCCCAAAAAGATAAACAAATCGGCTTCATCGTCGCCAATCATCATTTCGTTGGCGCCACTAAAATACTTGCCGAAATCGACCGTAATTGGTGTTGAATGATGCATAAAAACACCATAACCGCGACTGCTCATGTAAAAAGGAATTGGCTTGTACATGGTTTCGTTTTGTACTCCGTTGGCATCATCTGTATATAAAACCACCTTTTCTCCACGCTTGTTGAATTGTATGAAAGATTCTCCGCAACCAAAGATTTTCTCATCCGGTTGAAGCGAAAAAACCGCCGCCATGCTTCGGGAATAATCGCTGTTCCTTCTTACATAAGAAAATGGCAGCACCGGTGTGTATGTATTGGTTACATCTGTATTGTGCAAAGTACTGGTTAAAAGTTTTCCTTTTCCGTCATAAATCTTAACATGCCAAGGGTTTTCAATAATTACGACTTTTCCGTTTTCATTGGAATATTGATAACCGCCCTCTATTTTTTTATACGTCCATGCATCGGGATTGTTGGGTGCTTTTCCATTAACCAACATCAACGATTCTTCCTGCGGATGAAATTGCGGTCCCGATGTCATTTTTATACGAATTGTTCTATCTGACACAAACTGAATTTGAAATGGCAAATGTGGTGCCGCCTCATATTCGGTGGCCGGAAATTCGTTTGCCGGAACCGTATCTGGTTTCATCAGCATATTGTTGAATGCTTGCCTACTTTGGTATTGGTACCTTTTATATTCAAGGGTTCCCTTCCCCGATTTGGGATCGAAATCTGTTAAATGATCTGCAAAATAAAACGTGTTTTCGTAATTATAAAAATCTTTGCTTATATCGATCGGCGCATTCAATACATCGGCATGTTGTATTTGCGCATCGGTTTTGGTAAACATCAGCAAGGCAAGAACACTTCCTGCAATGTACTTGTAGATACTACTCTTTTTAATATGATATTCTCTTTTCATTGTTTTTAGTTAATTGTGCGCTCGTTTTTTAGTTGAGTTGAATATTGATGGTTGCTTCTTTTAAACCCGGTGACGTAGCTGTAAACTTTACTGTTGATGCTTTATCTCCGGCTTGAACAATTACCAAACATTTTCCATTCAATGCACTATGTTTTGTTCCTTTAAATGATTCGTGATTGGTTGGGTCGCCACTGGAAACGCCCACAATTTTGCCATCTCCTTCCAACTTAAAAGAAATTTTATTATTGGCCGTAGGAACAAATATGCCCTTGTTATCTTGAATGTCTACCGTAATGAAAGAAAGGTCCTTTCCGTCGGCTTTAATGGTATTTCTATCGGCATGCAATTTTAACTGCGCCGCTTTTCCGGCAGTTTTAATTTCTTTTTCCATAACAACTGCTCCATTTTTTCTAGAAATTGCTTTTAACGTGCCCGCTTCAAAAGGAACGCGCCACATAACATGAAGATCGTCTCCTTCTTTGCGCTTCGTTCCTAAAGATTTTCCATTTAAAAAGAGCTCTACCTCATCAGCATGATTGTAATATGCCCAAACATCCACTGTTTGACCTTCTTTCCAGTTCCAATGCGGAAATAAATGCAACACGGTTTTATCGGTCCATTCGCTTTGGTACATATAATACACATCTTTTGGGAAACCTGCCAAGTCTACAATTCCAAAATACGAGCTTCTGGAAGGCCAAGTGTATGGCGTAGGTTCGCCTATGTAATCAAACCCTGTCCAGATGTACATTCCGGAAAGATAGTCGTGTTTTTTAATGATTTTCCAAGCCGTTTCGTGCAACGAACCCCAAGGCGCCCTTACTTGATCGAAAGAAGAAACCGTATTGTCCGGATTTCCTTCCGTAAAAACCTTGTCCCAGCGCACGGGCCATATTTTGGTGGTATCCGAAGGAAAATCATAATGTCCCCTTGTCTGCAAAGTCGAGGTGGTTTCGGTGGCAATAAAAGGTGTATTCGGGAAATTCTTTTGATGCTGGGCATACGTTTGATGCGCATAATTGTACCCAATAATATCCAACGCACCCGATCCTGCCAAAGCATTGGGTTCGGCTGCCGTATCTTCAAACTGAAGGGTTACTTCCTTATTTTTTATATGGATTGGAGGATTCATTCCCGCTGTTACCAAGCGTGTTGTATCAAGGGTTTTTACAATTTTTGATAATTCCCTTCCTATTTCTGCACCACGTTCGTTCCATTGTTCCGGAATCTCATTTCCGATGCTCCACATAAAAATGCTGGGGTGGTTACGGTCTCTTAAAATTTGGGCTTCCAAATCTTTTTTATGCCATTCTTCCCAAACATTTCCATAATCGAATTTAGTTTTGCTTCGCTCCCACATATCAAAAGCTTCGTCCATAACGATAAAGCCCATTTCATCGCATAAATTCAAAAGTTCGGGTGCCGGTGGATTGTGGGAAGTCCTAATTCCATTTACCCCCATTTCTTTTAGAATTTCTAATTGACGCTCGATAGCACGAGTATTGATGGCTGCTCCTAAAGGTCCCAAATCGTGGTGCATACACACACCTTTTATTTTTGTTTGCTTTCCGTTTAGCATAAAACCTTTATCCAGATCGAATTTAAAGCTTCTTACCCCAAAATTTGTTTTGTATTGGTCTATCAATTCGCCATCAACAAAAATTTCGGTATATGCCCGATACAAATGTGGATGCGCGTCCGACCATAGTTTGGGAGCATCTAAAAGGATATTTTGAGTTATTTTTTGGTTTTGACCCGCACCAATGGCAAACGCTTCCTTAATGGTTTTAACCATAGTATTTGCGTCGAAAATACGTGTACGCAACATGGCAGTTTTTTCTTGCCTATCTGAATTTTGAACAGCAGTTTCTATTTTAACAACTGCGCTGTCTTTAGACACTTTTGGAGTGGTAATGTACGTTCCCCAAATATCCACATGAAGTTTTGCGGTTGTTTTTAACCACACATTTCGGTATATGCCCGAACCAGAATACCAACGTGAATTTGGTTGTTTGGAGTTGTCTACTTTTACAAGAATCACGTTTTTAGTTTTTCCGTAATTCAAAAAAGGTGTCAGGTTGTATTCAAACCCGATATATCCATTTGGCCTTTTTCCAAGATAATGCCCATTGATCCAAACTTGGCTATTGCTGTAAACTCCATCAAAAACAATAGAGATTAATTTATTTTTACCGCTTTCATCAATAGAAAATTCCTTTTTATACCATCCCAAACCTCCAGAAAGATAGCCTCCGCCATGACCTGTCGGGCTGTTTTCGTCAAAAAGCTTTTCAATACTCCAATCGTGTGGCAGGTTTAGTGTACGCCATTCTGTTGTTTCAGAAATTGTATCGTTATCACGAATACTATCGTTTAAATAAAAACTCCATTTATCGTTAAAGTCGGCTTTTCTATCAAAGTCCAACGCTTCGTTTTTTAATGAAGAATTGCATGCGCCGAACAACCCGACGCATGCAATATAAAAAGCTAACTTAAACTTTCTGTTTAAAAATAATTGCATTGTTTATATATCTATAGTTACAACAGCAAGGAAAGTAACATACGCTACTCTCCTTCTGTAATTTAAAATAATGCCTTACGGAATGATGTAATGGAAAACCAACCATTCGTCGCTATCTGGATTATAACTGGTACCAAACCAAATACCTTGCGTGTCAAAATCGTCAAACGCTTTAACAACTGTAATTGTATTGGTAGTTGGGTTCATCCAATGTCCTTCATTTTGAATTAAGGTTTCGCCATCTAAAGTAATTTCGTTGGTTGCCTCGTTAATGGTAAACGTACCGGAAGTTTCTACGCCATCTTGATTTCGGGTATACGTTTGTGTCCCGTTCCATTGATCGAAACGAATCCAAGAATTGGATGCAATGGCCGCCCAATTATCGTCCCATCCCCAACTATACGAACTGGTATGGTCTACCGTCCAACCGGCACCAGAAGCCAGCCAATCTAGAGGGTTTCCGTTTCCATCGAGCTCCCAAATCCTGCCCGAACCAATACCGCCTGTTAGCATTTCAAGCAATTCACCGGGCTCGAAAGTAGGCTCAAAGCCTTCATCAACTTCAGGCTCTGTTTCTTCCGGAACATAGTTATCGGCATATTCTTTAGAGACATAATTCCATATATACCACCATTCGCCTTCATCATTGGTCCGCAAAGTGGCTATTCGCAACTGGTCTTCTGTCAATGTCAATATTTTAAGATTATTATTCCAATTGCTTACATTCTGAATAAAATTATCCGGTCTTAAAATAGTGGCATCGGTAGTTGTTAAGGTATGTACTTCCTTGTCTAAATAGTACGTCCCGCTTTCTAATTCATTTCCTTCGCTATCGTGTGTGGTCATGTACGGTCCTCCAATTAAGCTAAAGGTCATGTAATTTCCCCAATGCATATCTTCATCTGTACTTCCGTTTGCATTACCTTCGGGTTCCCAGTTTGGCGTAAAATCGTTCCATTCTACAACTCCAGACGGGTCTGCATACGACATTGCCCCGGGAGCCAACCCATATTGGCCGTTATCAAAAACCCATGACTTTTCATGTCCGGGCCCTCCAGATAAAAATATCCAAAGTTCGTCGTTTACATAATTCAGGTTGTCTTGTGTTACCGAAACAGTTACCGGATCTGCATCCACCAAACCGCCATCGGTCATTGCCGAAAACTGGATGGTATAATCGCCTGCAAAAGCAAAATGAATGGTATCCACGGCCCTATTGGAGCGTCCTGTTCCATAATTCCATACAGGCACCGTTTCTGGAGTATTATTGGTGAGAATTACTGTATTACCCCCTTCGTCTATGGAATAATCCTGCTCAATGGTATATTGAAGTTCAGATGGGTCTAATTTATCCCCCAGGCTATTTTCATGATCATCGCACGAAGCAAAAAATGCCGCAATGCACAATACCATGAGACCAAATTTATATATAGT
This sequence comes from Galbibacter sp. PAP.153, assembly GCF_037029175.1. Lineage (NCBI taxonomy): Bacteria > Pseudomonadati > Bacteroidota > Flavobacteriia > Flavobacteriales > Flavobacteriaceae > Galbibacter > Galbibacter sp. PAP.153. The sequence goes on from NZ_JAZEUN010000001.1 coordinate 154,431, forward strand.
TTTCATTTTTCTATTTTTTAAATTTAATAATTACCATCCTGTGTTTTGCTTCAAAACATTGTTTGATAATGTAATTTGCGTATTTGGTATTTGTTGCAAACCTTCTGTGGTTTGAATATTTCCTGCCGAAATGGTTTTCTCGGTCGTTACTCCACCATTTAAAACAGTAGTGCTTGTTGCCAAGGTTGAGGCTGCTGTGCTTACTCCTTGGCGAAGCAGATCCCAATACCTGATGCCTTCCATGGCAAACTCTTTGTGTCGTTCCTTCATTATGTTGGTTTTGTTTGCCGTTAGCGAAACAAAATTATCTCCAAGGGCCCTTTGCCTTACTTCATCAAAGTATTGTTGTGCATTGGAGCTTCCCAGTTCTGCGGCCATCAATAAAACATCGGCATAACGCATTACGTAATAATCTTGAAACTGGCCTATTTGAAAATTGAGTGCGCCTAATTGTTCTGCTACGCTTCCCAGGTTTCCGTCTTCATCATAATCCGTCATCGGACTGTACTTTTTGTTGTAATAACCGGTATATTCCCTTTGTTTGTCCTGATTTTCAAATGGAATTTCATCTTCATCAATGGCAATTATGGTGGCTGCTCTCCTTGCGTCGCCTTCTTCATATAAATTATACAATTCCGGGTTCACGGTAACTCCCCATCCCCTTCCAAAAGGATAATAATCAAATTCACGCATACCGAACATTACCATCCAGTGGTTTCCATCAGTATTCCCATCATAATCACTTGTATAGGTGAATTTTATTGAAAAAACAATTTCCTTGTTATTCTCTCCTTCAAAATTTTCAACGGAAGCAGCAGGCCATAAAGTACTAAAATCGTCTACCAAACCATGACCGCTTTGCGCTATGACATCTTCTAATTGTGCCAATGCTGAAGATTGATTAACCAAACCAACCAAGTCTGAAGCTCCATAATATCCTGTATAATACAGGTAAACTCGTGCCAACATTGATTTTGCTGCCCATTTGGTAACCCTACCGGCCTGAACCGAAGTGTAAGGCTCAGACGACATATTTTCTGAAGCAAAAAGCAAATCTTGAGCAATTACCGCATAAATTTCTTCGGGTGCAGATTGTGGAATGTTCTCATCTGAAGGTTCGGTTAATAATGGAACTTGACCAAACAAGCGCACCAAATCGAAATATAAATAGGCCCTAATGAACCGGGCTTCCGATTCGTATGTTAATTGTAACTCTTCATTTCCAGACCAATCAATTTGATCCATTTTTTGAAGCAAGGTGTTGCACCTAAAGATGGCCTGATAGTATTTTATCCAAGTATCGTTGTACAAATCTACATCAGACGGTGACCTGCTCACATCAAACTCATCCAACATTTGGTAGCCAAATCCATCTGAGTTCCCTGTTCCTCCAAAACAATCGTCTGATAATACTTCGGAAGCAATCGGGAACGACAATCCCGATGCGCCCACTGCTATCTGCATTCCGTCGTAACATCCAACAAGTGCATCGTATGCATCTCCCGGATTTTGATAAAAGCTGTCGCTTGTAAGCTCTGTCATTGGTTCTGTGTCCAGATAATCCTTGGTACAGGAACCCAATATCAACATTGCTAATGTTATTGTGTATATGCTAAGTTTTTTCATTTTTTTAGAATTTAATGTTTAGTCCCATCATATATGTTGTTGGACGTGGGTAATATCCAACATCTACGCCTGAAGAAAAGTTGTATTCGTCTGAAGAAACTCCAAACCCAACTTCAGGATCCATCCCGTTATAATTGCTAAACGTATATAAGTTCAATACAGAAAAGTAAACCCTAAGCTGGCTGGCAAAAAAGTTTTCTTTGTTCACTCCTTTGGCGATATCGTAACCAAGTGTTACATTATTAATTCTAAAGAAATCGCCGTCTTTTACATAAATATCAGAGAATTTGGTATAGTTTCTATTATCCAGCGTTAATCTTGGAAGCGTATTCGACGATCCCGGCCCATGCCAACGGTCTAAAAATTCTGCCGTGTAAGTGCCGTAGGCACCCGACATATTTCTGTACGACTGCACCAATTGATTTCCGGCAACGCCACTTGTTTGCACCGAGAAATCGAGTGCTTTGTAATTGGCACCAAGAGAAATACCATAGGTTAAATCGGGGTTTGGATTACCAATTTGTGTTTTATCGCTTACATCAATAACCCCATCTCCGTTTCTATCTACATATTTTAAATCTCCCGGTACAGCTGTAGGCTGAATAACTGTTCCATCTGTATTTCTATAGTTTTGAACGTCTTCTTCGGTTTGAAAAACACCATCGGTTTCATACCCCCAGAAATATCCTAGCGGATGGCCATTTTCGGCCCTATAAAATTCTGGTGAATTGTCCCAAAGTTGTGCTGTTTCACCATGAATAATGCCGTCTTCAGTAGGAATACTTCCTACTTCATTTTGGTTATAGGCTCCGTTAATTCCAATGTTGTAAGAAAAATCTTCACCAATTTGGTCTCTAAAGGCAAGTGCCAGTTCAACCCCACGGTTGGTTACATCTCCTCCATTAATCCATTTGTTCTCAACTCCGGAAGTTGGTAAAACAGGAATACTGATTAACCAATCTTTGGTTGTTTTTTCGTACCAGTCGAAATTAACGGTCAACTTTGATTGAAAAAACCTGGCATCAAAACCAATATCCAATTGTTCTGAAGTTTCCCAAGTAAGTGCCGGATTTGCTAATCTGTTCGGGTAAGCTCCCGGTGTTAACACTGCTTCTTCGTTTCCAAAAATGTAATTTGTGTATCGATAAGTAACCGGGGCCAAATACTGAAAGTTCCCAACATTTTGATTACCTACTTGCCCCCAGCTTGCTCTTAATTTAAAGTAACTTAACCAATTGCTTGCGCTGTCCATAAAGTTCTCGTTGGTAACAATCCATCCACCTGAAACAGACGGAAAATACCCCCAACGGTTTCCATTGGCAAAATTAGACGAGCCATCGGCCCTAAAGGTAACATTCAATAAATAGGTTTCTTTAAAGTTATAGTTTAACCTTCCAAAATACGACATACGCTTCACTTGGGCATCAGGGCCGCCCTGTAAGGTTATTTGCGCCCCTTCGGTATTAGTGGCATTGCTTAGCCAGGCATGTTCCAGATCGTCAAAGACTAAATTTACATTACTTCCGTACATCGAAACCCCTTCATAATTAAAAGAGGAAGACCCCAACATGGTCTCGAAATGGTGATTACTGTCAATATCAAAAGTATAGGTCAATAAATTATCCCAAATAAGGGTTTTACCTTCATTCATACTTTGTGTCGCCGTGGTAAAGTTGTTGAAGTTGTAAGATGACAATTCATAAATAGGGCTAAACGAATGCCCTTGTGAAGAAAAATAATCCAATCCTAAACTGGTTCTGAACTTTAAATTTTTCAGCAATTCAAATTCCATGTATACATTTCCCAATAACTTTTGGGTTTCATTCCTGTTTTGGTTCCCATAGATCATTGAAGCATACGGATTTGACATTCCTGCCAACCAAACTTCAGCATCATCAGCTGTGTTGTAATAATTACCATCTGCATCATACATCGGGATCAACGGATTGGCCTGAAAAGCCCCGCGCAATGCATTATTGTATTGATTACCTACGCCAATACCATTATTTTTGATATATGCAAAACTTAAATTCTCCCCAAACGTTACCCTGTCGTTATAAAATTTATGTTCTGAATTAAACCGGAAGTTGTAACGTTCGTAATTAGACAAATCGGCACCGCCAACAACACCCTCCTGATTGGTATAAGACAATGAAGAAGAATACGTAGAGGCATCGCTCCCCCCGGTTAGGCCCAATGTATAGTTTTCGGTTTTTGCGGTAGCGAACATTTCGTCCATCCAATTGGTACCTTCTCCCATTTGGTCGATATCGGCATTGCTAAAAATCGGGGAGCTTCCCGAGTTGATTGCCTCCTCATTCATTAAAGTTGCATATTCGGTTGCATTTAGCATATCAATTTTTCTCGTTACTTCTTGCAAACCGTAATAATGATCGAACGTAATTTGTGCATGTCCTTTTTTACCCTGTTTGGTGGTTACAAGCACAACACCATTTGCTGCCTGCGAGCCATAAATAGCGGCTGATGCGGCATCTTTTAGAATGGAGATATTTTCTATATCTGCATTGTTTAAATAAGAAATATCGTTGGTCAATACCCCATCTACAACATATAGCGGAGCATTATTTCCCGTTGAGCCCAAACCACGGATAACCACATTGAGCCCTTCGCCGGGTTGCCCGGAAGTTGACGTAATCTGTACCCCGGGTGTTTGTCCCTGTAGTGCCTGTAATGCATTGGTGGTGCTCTGCCTTTCTAGATCTTCTCCCGAAACTTGCAGGTTGGCACCGGTTACCAATTCTTTCTTTTGGGTTCCATAACCCACCACTACAACTTCGTCCAGTTGTTGGGTGTCTGTTGCCAAAGCGACGTTTATGGTTGACTTACCTCCTATGGAAATATTCTGGCTTACAAACCCAATATAACTAAATTGTAATGTAGCATCTGCTGATGCATTGATTGTGTAATTCCCATCAAAATCTGTAGTGGTACCGTTATTGGTACCAACAACTACAACATTTGCACCGGGAATTGGCATTCCATCTTCTGCAGAAGTTATTGTTCCCGTAATTGTTCCGCTTTGTGCGTGAGCATAGCCCATTTGAAAAAGCAGAACAAAGAAGAACAATACAACTTTTAGAAAATGATTTTCTAAAAATCGATTTGATTGTTTTTCCATAATAAAAATTGTTAGTTTTAATTAATTAGCTAAATAGCACAGGCTGTTATTTTTACAATGTTTGCCATGTACATAATTATTGTTGTGTCTCCTTATTATAATTGTAAATTTTACATTAATAATTTTAGACAAAATAAATTGACCAGCACCGTACCTATTTCACGGTGGGCAAACCCATTTTAATATTTAAAATTTTATTATATAGATATTTACAGCTACATACAAAACCAGTCAAAGATGCTTCGTTATGTGGCCATAAATGTTATACTTTAAACCAAAAAATGTATTATTTTGGATTTAAAGTTGTCGAAGGTTTAATGACAATTAAAAAATGTCATGTTACGGTATGCTAATATGCCCTATGACGAATTAGCAAAACTTGATTTTAGTTGTTTTTCCATAATAAATAATTGTTAGTTTTTAATTAATCAGCTATATAGCATTGGCAATAATTTGCTCGTATAATTCTTGTTTGCCACTTAATTGTTGTGGTTCTCCGTTGGAAATGGCTATTTGGCTTAACGCCTCCAAGGTTAGTTGCCCTTTTTCAAATTTGGCACCGTTTCCACCGTCAAAACTTTGGTAACGTTGCAATCTCAACTTTTTATAGTTTGTATCGTTTAAAATTTTATCAGCACATATAAGTCCGCGCGCAAAAGCATCCATTCCGGCAATGTGTGCGATGAATTTATCTTCCAGATCGGTAGAGTTTCTGCGCACTTTGGCATCGAAGTTTATTCCCCCTTTTTTGATACCGCCACCTTGTAGTATTACCAACATGGCTTCTGTAATCTCGTAAGTGTTTAATGGAAACTGATCTGTATCCCATCCATTTTGATAATCTCCCCTGTTTGCATCGATACTGCCCAACAATCCATTATCTACAGCCACTTGAAGTTCGTGCTCAAAAGTATGTCCCGCCAATGTTGCATGGTTTACTTCTAAATTCAGTTTAAAATCTTTTTCCAAACCATATTTATTGATAAAACCTATAGTTGTTGCTGCATCGTAATCGTACTGATGTTTTGTAGGCTCCATGGGTTTTGGCTCGATTAGGAATGTACCATTGAATCCCTGTTTTCTTGCATAATCCCTACAGGTGGTCAAGAACATGGCCATATGGTCGAGTTCACGTTTCATATCGGTATTCAACAAACTCATATAACCTTCCCTTCCGCCCCAAAAAACATAATTTTCGCCACCAAGGGCAATGGTTGCATCTATGGCAATTTTTGCCTGTCCGGCCGCATATGCAACCACATCGAAGTTTGGATTGGTGGCCGCTCCGTTCATGTACCTTGGATTGCTAAACAAATTGGAAGTTCCCCAAAGCAGTTTTATACCGGTTTCTTGTTGTTTTTGTTTGGCATATTCAACCATTGTTTCGATGCGCTTTTCAAATTCGGCCAAAGTAGGGGCCTCATCGACTACATCTACATCGTGAAAGCAATAAAAAGGAGTTCCAAGTTTGTCCATAAACTCAAAGGCCGCGTCCATTTTTGCCTTGGCACGGTCTATAACGTTTTCGGATTGATCCCAAGAAAAAACCTCGGTTGGCGCTCCAAAAGGATCGCCTCCTTTGTTGTTGAATGTATGCCAATATGCGGTAGCAAAACGCAAATGCTCTTTTAGTGTTTTTCCTGCCACAACTTTATTTTCGTCATACCATTTAAACGCCAATGGGTTGTCGCTTTCTTTTCCTTCAAATTTTATCTTATCGATATTCTTAAAATAGCTCATTTTTTTTAGTTGATTTATATGTTATTCTTCCAAGTTTGATATATTTCCTGATATTGACCAACCTTTTTGGTGTCGGGAGAAACCCGCTCCAAACAGGCAAGCCCACTAAAGGCCTCCTCTAGTTTTGAATAAAACCCATGTCCGTATGCAGCTCCCCTTGCCGCGCCATCGGCCCCAGAAGTATTGTACAGCTCCAAAGTTGTATTGGTGGTGTTAACAAATATCTCCCTAAAAACGGGGTTTAAAAACAGGTTTGCCTTTCCGGCCCGAACCACTTTGCCTTCCACACCAACATTGCGCATTATTTCAAAACCATAGTTCATTGCAAACACAATGCCTTCGCATGCCGCACGGACAAAATCTGCTTTTTGGTGAATATTAAAATTTAGGTTTTGAATCCCCGAAAAAGTAGGTTTGTTATTAAAAATACGTTCTACACCGTTCCCGAACGGGTAAAAACGGAGCTCGTTGCTCCCAATGGGGCTCTGTCCTGCCAATTGATTTAAAAGCTCGTAATCAATTAATTCGTCTTTAGAAACCGACATAATTTTACGGATCCACTGGTATAGAATCCCCGAACCGTTAATACATACCATTACGCCATTTCGCTTTTCTTCAAGTTGGTTATTCACATGCAAAAAGGTATTAATACGGTTGTTTGCATCGTAATCGTCTGTGCTACTTACTCCATAGATAACCGCCGAAGTACCTGCTGTTGTTGCTATTTCTCCCGGATGGAGCACGTTTAACGACAAAGCATTGTTGGGCTGGTCTCCGGCCCGGTATGTAACTTCTGTTTCTTCACTCAACCCAAGCTGTCCCGCTATTTGTTTGCTTATTTTAGCCTGTTTGCCAAAATTTGGAACCACTTCCGGTATTAATTCGGGTGAAATTTCCATGGCATTCAAGATTTCTGTGGCCAATCTATTTTCCTTAAAATTCCATAGTGCTGCTTCTGAAAGTCCAGAGGTGCTTATCTGGGCAATCCCGGTTAGTTTGGCCGCAATAAAATCTCCGGGAAGCATTGCGTATTTTATTTGAGCATATATTTCCGGTTGGTTTTCTTTTACCCATTTCAATTTTGAAGCCGTAAAGTTTCCGGGGCTTCCCAAAATTTGTTGTTGGCATTTCCCTTCTCCTATACTTTTATATGTAGTTTCCCCTATTTCGGCAGCACGGCTATCGCACCAAATAACGGAAGAACGTACCGGCTCTAAATTTTCATCGACCACCACCAACCCATGCATTTGATAGGCTATACCAATGGCTTTAATTTTCTTTGTATCTATATGATGTTCCTTGCGGATTTTTTCAATTCCTTCCTTTACATACTCCCACCACATATTGGGATCTTGTTCTGCCCAACCATATTCTGGAGCTGCCATTTCCATTTCGTGGTCCGGCACCGTTAAAGCACAAACAGAAGCATTTTTATCGGCATCAAAAACAGCCAATTTTATAGAAGAACTCCCCAAATCTATCCCTAAATAATACATGTTACAGTTCTGCTTTTTTGGTGGTTATCACAACTTTTTTCTTTATTTCCCATAGGCCTTCCATTTCCTCCAAGGTTTTTTCTTTGGTTTCAGGCACAAACTTCCATATAAATATTGCCGAAAGCACTGCCATTATTCCATATACCCAATAAGAAAATCCATGATGGAAAACTTCTGTTAAATAGGTATTGTTATTCATCATCGGGAACGTCCACGAGACAATAAGGTTGGCCAACCACTGAATTGCAACAGCCACGGCCATGGCCCCTTTTATTTTATTCGGAAAAATTTCTGAAAGCAATACCCAAGTAACCGGCCCCCACGAAACAGCAAATGCCGCTATATAAAGCAACATTAGCAATAAAGCTGGCATCCCGTTGTTTTCTGCATACAGAACAGTACCAAGGCCAATCATGCTTATGGCCATAACAATACTACCGATGAGCATTAAAATTTTTCTTCCGAACTTATCTACCGTAAAAATCGCAACAATGGTAAAAAGAAGGTTAATGGCTCCCACAATAATGGTTTGCAACATAGAGGCATCTGTTTTCATGCCCATACCTTTAAATATTTCGGGAGCATAATAAAGCACAACATTAATCCCTACAAATTGCTGAAAAACAGACAATAAAAGTCCAATAACAATAATACCCCAGCCATAGCTTAGCCAAGGGGCTTTTTTTATATTAAAAGATTTTTTTATTTCGGTTAAAATAATTGTTGCCCTGGAAGCCCCGTTATACTTTATGAGCGTATTAACCGCGGCTTCATCATTTCCTTTAAGCACTTGAAAGCGTGGCGTCTTCGGAACAAAAAACAGCAACAGTAAAAAAAGCATAGCCGGAATACATTCCGATAAAAACATATACCGCCAGCCAATGCCATTAATCCATTCTTCGGCCTGGCCCTTTACTATATAATAGTTCACGAAATAAACAATAAACATACCGCCCACAATAGCCAATTGATTGCAAGATACCAGCTTGCCACGAATATTGGCAGGAGCCATCTCGGCAATGTACAATGGTGCCAGCATACTGGCCAGCCCTACTCCTATTCCACCAATAATTCTATATAAAATAAATACGGCCAAACTGCCGGAGGGTAAAAAATTAAGAGTGTCTGGATAAGCAGAACCCAACGCCGACACAAGAAATAATATTGCAGAAAGCACCAATCCGTTTCTCCTTCCCATAGAGTTTGCAACCCTGTCTCCCAAAGCTGCACCGATTATACAACCAACCAAAGCGCTACTTACCATGAAGCCCAAAATGGAATTGGTAAGGTTTTCGGTAAGTGCATTTGCTTCTGATAAGAAATTGGAAAAAAGAAAATAGGCACCAAATATAAAAAGTACCGTCAAGCTTATAATTGCCGTTTGCTTTTTGAAAAACTTAAAGAAAAAAGAACCAAATAGCGCAAAAACAGTAATGCAGCACAAAACAATTACAGTCTTGAACTGAAAAATAATGTTTTGTGCATCGGCAGTGTTAGCCCCAATCTGTTCAATAAAGAAATTTCTTAATGCTCCTACTGCGCCAGAGATTACCGCAGTGTCATATCCAAAAAGTAGTCCGCCCAAACTGGCTACGGCAGTTATTAAATATACATTCTTGGCTTTTGAATTGGTTTGGTTCATTATAATAGTCAGTTAAACTATAACTTATAGTTAATTTGACTACAATACTAATTAATTAATTTCATTTTATCAAAATTTTAGATTTAAAAATAAATAATCGTCAATAATAAACACAATAAGGTGACGTATAGGAATTATTTTGTATATATGCAAATTGAAAACAACCGTACACAAACAATGATGGTTAAAAAATTCATCGACGAGGAATCAGGAAAAGTTATTGAAGAAAAGGTAATGAACGCCATTACTATTGACTGTGTAATATTTGGTTTCGACGAAGGCAAGCTGGAAGTTCTTTTAATAGAGCACGCAGAAGGTATTAGCAAGGGAAAATGGGGTTTACCGGGCGGTTGGATCAAAGAAGATGAAAGTATCGATGAGGCCGCAAACAGATTGTTAAGGGAACTTACCGGAATCTCTAATCTATACCTTGAGCAATTAAAAGCCTTTGGAGACCCCAAACGTTTCCCTTTGGGCAGGGTTATTACCATTGGGTATTATGCCCTGATAAAAAAAGAAGATTATGATGTAAAGGCCGGGTTTACTGCATCGGATGCGAAATGGTACAAAATGGACGATGTTAAACATTTAATATACGACCATAACGAAATTTTAAACTACAGCTTAAAGCATTTAAGGAACAGGGTACGCCAGGCACCCATTGGCTTTAACCTGCTCCCTGAAAAGTTTACGCTTTTGCAGCTTATGCAACTCTACCAGGAAATTTTAAACGTGGAATTGGACAAGCCTAACTTTAGAAGGAAAATATTGAAGATGAAACTCTTGGTAGACCTTAAGGAGAAAGAGCAAAATGTGTCGCACAGAGCTGCAAAACTCTATAAATTCGACCCGGATATTTATAAAAAACTTACCGAAAAGGGATTTAATTTTGAAATGTAGCCGACCCTAATTTTTGGCTCCCTATTCTTCCCAAACTCCAAACTTCCCTGATCGATAATCCTGAAATGCCTCCCTTATTTCCTTTTCCGTATTCATCACAAAAGGTCCTTCGGCCGCTACCGGTTCGTTAAAAGGTTTGGCATGCCCCAGTAAAATCTTGGCTTCGGTAAGTGCTTCAATGGTTAATTCTTCGGCATCGTTATTAAATTCAACCAGGTAATGCTTTTCTGTATTTTTTCCATTTACAAGTACATTTCCCTTTATTACATAAAAAATATGTTGTTTACCTTCGGTATGGTCAACGAATACGTAGCATTTTTCTTAATTTCTATGGTAGCCAAGGCAATATCGGTTAATGTATCTATTCCTCCTTTTGTGTCTTTCCACATTCCCGAAACCGCATTAATAACAACGGTTTTGTCCTTATTATCAAGCTTCGGTATGCCTTCTTTTTGGACACCTATATATTTTGGTTCCACCATTTTATATTTGGCGGGCAAATTAACCCATAATTGCAATATTTCCAGGTTACAGCCTTGCTCTTTAAATTTATCCGAAGAAACTTCTTCATGGATCAACCCTTTTCCGGCAGTCATCCACTGCACGCCTCCTGCCGTTATTGTACTTTCGTATCCATTAGAATCTTTATGTTTTATGTCGCCTTCCAGTATAAAGGTAACGGTTTCATAACCTCTGTGCGGATGCGGGCCAAAAGGCAAACCATTATTGTTTTTGCCGTATTCCTGCAACCCATGATGGTTTAAAAATAAAAAAGGATCTAAGTACATAATACTTTGCGTGGGAATTGCCCTATATGTCGCTAAATCGTCAATTGGTGCATAAACTGCTTCGTGGATTTTCTATATAGTCCTCATGAAAGTTTTTTTAGGGTTATAAATTTAAGGATTATTTTCAACAAAAAAAGGGACTAAAATAATTTTAATCCCTTTTGTTCAACCAATTATATATAGATTTATTTTCCGTTAAAAAGTATCATCACCCCAATTACAATGGCAATTATAAGTACAGATACCAAAATATCGATCCAATTATAACTGTTTTTATTGTTATTTTTTTCTTCTTCTGAAATGGTATTGAACGTAAGGTTTTCTACTTTTTCTTCTGAAGGAGCCTTACTGAGCAAGCTTACAACAATAGTGAGTATTACACAAAAAAGGAAGAACCATGCGCCAAAGGTCAAAAAGTTCATATCGCCCAATTTGAAAAGGAATCCGTTGGGGTCCAGCGAACCTTTTACCAGTTCTAAAATGATGCGAATAGCGCCCACAACAAAACCGGTAATTAAGGTAATAAATGCCCCTTGTGCATTGATGCGCTTATGGAAAATCCCCAATAAAAAAACTGCCGTAATCGGTGGAGAAATATACGATTGTACTTTTTGAAGATATTCGTATAAAACTCCCGATATATTTGCCATGATGGGGATCCAGATAATTCCGATAACGACCACAATTACGGTAGCAATCTGTCCGGTTCTTACCAGTTTTTTCTCGGGCGTATCCGGCTTTAATTTCTTATAAATATCAACGGTAAAAAGTGTTGAACACGAATTAAATACCGATGCCAACGAACTCATAAGCGCGGCAAGCAAGCCTGCTGCTACCAAGCCACGCAACCCGGAAGGCAATAAATTGCTCATTAAAACCGGAAACGCCTCATCGGGGGTATCCCATTCCAGTTCGCCCCTCATTTTTAAAGTAAGCGCAATAACCCCGGGGATTAAAAATAAAAATACAGGAAGCAGTTTAAGCAGGGCGCCAAAAATGGTCCCCCGCCTCCCTTCTTTTATATTTTTGGCCGTTAAGGTACGCTGAACAATGTATTGGTCGGTGCACCAATACCAAATTCCCACAATAGTGCTTGTTATAAACAGTGTTGGCCAAGGAAATTCGGGATCGGATGCCGAACGCCACATATTTAAATATTCTGGGGTAACGGTCTCCTTCATACTCTCCCAGCCGCCAACATGATCCAGACCAATAATTGTTAATGCCGCTGCGCCTATTACCAATACAATGGCCTGCAAGGTTTCGGTGTAAACAACGGCACGCATTCCGCCAACAACGGTATACAGGCCCGTTAAAACCACCGTTGAAAGGGCCCCTGTCCAAAAATCAATGCCCAAAAGAGCCGAAACCACTATTCCCCCGGCATAAATAGTCACCGAAATTTTGGTAAGGACATAAGCTATAATGGAAAAAACCGAAAGCACCCAACGCGAACGCGCATCAAAACGCTTTTCTAAAAATTCGGGCATGGTAAATACGCCGCTACGGGCATAAAAAGGCAGGAATACCCAACCGAGAATTAATACCACCCAAGCTTGGATTTCGTAAATAAGCATTGGCAGTTTGTTTCCAGCCCCGGCACCGGCCAGACCAACAACGTGTTCCGAACCAATATTGGAGGCAAAAATAGAAGCACCAACAACAAACCAGCCCACATTACGGCCGGCAAGAAAGTAATCTTCTGTGTTGTTTTGTTTTTTTCTGATGATCCATATTGCAATCCCAACCAAAATCAAGAAATAAAAAGCAATACAAATCCAATCGAGTGTATCTAAAGTTTTCATTTTTAAGTTATAACAAGTTTATAATAGCTATTTCACGGAAAATTTAAAAGAAGTTTCGGTTTGGTATTTTTCCCCTGGGCTTAACAATACCGATGGAAAGTCTTTTTGGTTTGGCGAATCGGGGTAATGTTGGGTTTCCAAACAAAAACCGGTACGTTTTGCGTAGGTTCCGCCTCCTTTGGCCGGCAAGGTGCCGTCTAAAAAATTTCCGGTGTAAAACTGTATGCCAGGTTGATCGGTAAATACTTCCATAAACCTGCCACTTTTAGGATCGTATGCCGTTGCCGCCAATCGCTGTCCTTTGTCTTGGTCTTTTAATACCCAACAATGATCGTACCCCAAACCACGTTTTAGTTGTTCGTTTTCGCTATTGATTTCTTTTCCGATGGCTTTTGCCGAAGTAAAATTGAACGGGGTTCCTTTTACCTTTCGAAATTCCCCGGTTGGAATTAAAGTGGCATCAACAGGTAAAAAAGCATCAGCATTAATCATTATTTGATGATCTAATATCTTCTTTGAAAAATCCCCCGATAAATTAAAATACGAATGCTGGGTTAAGTTCACTACCGTTTTTTTATCGGAAGTAGCTTCATACTTCACCTTCAAGGAATTAGAATTGTCGAGCGTATAGGTAACCGTGGTTTTTAAATTCCCTGGATAGCCTTCTTCCATATCCTTGCTTAAATAAGATAATTGTAGGGAAACCGATTTTGAATTAGAAATTTGGGTTGCTTCCCAAACCACTTTATCAAAGCCCTTGTTACCCCCGTGCAAATGGTTTTTTCCATCGTTTAACGCCAAGGTATACTCTTTACCATCGATTACGAATTTCCCGCCGGCAATCCTATTTCCGTAGCGACCAATAATAGCCCCAAAATAAGGAGATGGGGTTAAATATCCATCCAAAGAGTTAAATCCTAAAACAACATCTTTATTAACTCCATTTTTATCGGGAACTTTCAAATTGGTAATAATCCCACCATAATTGATAATATCCACTTCCATTCCATTTTCATTAACAAGTCGATATTTTGTTATTTTTTCTCCGGACGGAAGCTTACCAAATTCGGATGTTGAAATTTGATGCTTTGTAGTCATTTCTTTGGTTAAATTTTGTTCTTGGTTATCAGATGCATTTTCTGTTTTTGTTTTACACTGAGTGAAAACAAGTGCCAAGCACAAAAGCGGAACATATTTTAGACTTCGTTTAGACATATTCATAATTTATTTTAGGTTTAGGCGGTTACATTGCATGTTGAAACAAGTGATAATATGCTTCGTTGGCATTAAGTGTATTTTTAAATTCCCGGATATTGGTATTGGCATCAATTACCAAGAGTTCTATTCCGGCAATATCTGCAAAATCTTCCATATAAACCGTTGAAAGTGCCTGCGAATATACCGTATGATGCGCGCCCCCTGCCAAAATCCAAGCAGTGGTGGCCGTTTCCAGATTGGGCTTACAGTCCCAAAGCACTCTTGCCACCGGTAATTTGGGCAGATCGGCCATGGGTTTCACGGCTTCTACTTCGTTGACGATCAACCTAAAACGGTTCCCCATATCTATCAACGATGCATTAATGGCAGGGCCGGCCGGTGAACCGAACACCAAACGCACGGGGTCTTCTTTCCCGCCGATCCCCAACGGATGCACCTCGCACGAAGGCTTTCCGTCGGCAATCGAGGCACAAATTTCGAGCATGTGCGAGCCCAGTACATACGATTTTTCGGGCGTGAAATGGTAGGTATAATCTTCCATGAACGAGGTCCCCCCGTCCAGTCCCTGTGCCATCACTTTCATGGCCCGCAACATAGCTGCCGTTTTCCAATCGCCTTCGGCGCCAAAACCATATCCGTCGGCCATTAACCGCTGTACGGCAATTCCCGGCAATTGTTTTAAAGCCCCCAGATTTTCAAAAGTATCGGTAAAGGCCTTAAATCCACCTTCGTCCAAAAAGGCACGGAGCCCCAATTCTATTTTGGCGGCATCGATAAGCGATTGCCGTTTTTTTCCACCTTTTTTAAGCGGTTCTGTCAAATTGTACGTTGATGCATAGACATCGAGCAGTCCGTCTAACTGTTTTTCGGTAACAGCATCGATATGTTTTATCACATCGGACGGATCGTAACCGTTTACCGCCATCCCAAAACGGACCTGCGCCTGCACCTTATCGCCTTCCGTTACGGCAACCTGCCGCATGTTATCGCCTATCCGGGCAACTTTCATGTGCCGTAGCTCGTCCCAGCCCAAGGCCACACGTGTCCAGACCCCTAATTGTTTTTGTACGCTTTCCGACTTCCAATGGCCTACGATCACCTTCCTCTTTTGGCGCATCCTGGACATCATAAACCCAAACTCCCGATCGCCGTGCGCCGATTGGTTCAGGTTCATAAAATCCATATCGATGTCTTTCCAAGGGATTTCCGCACTGAACTGCGTGTGTAAATGGCACAATGGCTTTTTTAGGATGTTGAGACCGGCAATCCACATTTTGGCTGGGGAAAACGTATGCATCCATGTAATGATCCCGATGCAATTTTCGGCCGTGTTCGCCTCGATGCAAATGGCGGTTATCTCGTCGGGCGTGGTTACAATTTTTTTGCTTACAATGTTTATGTGTATATTGTGCGATGTATCCAGGCCTTTTGCAATACTTTCAGCATTCGATGCCACTTGTTTAAGTGTTTCTGCACCGTATAAATGTTGACTTCCGGTGACGAACCAAATTTCTTTTTTCGTTATTTTCATTTCTGAAGTAGTTTTTTGTTACTGACCGTAATAGGCGTCCTTGCCATGCTTACGTTCGTAATGTTTTTTTATAAGTGAATCTTTTAACCGTGGCGCGTTCGGGTTGATTTGAAGTGTTAAATAGGCCATTTTGGCCACTTCTTCCAACACTTTGCTGTTGTAGACTGCCTTCGAGGCCGAATCTCCCCATGTAAAGGGTCCGTGGTTGCCCAACAAAACCATTTGCACTTCCTTGTGCGAGATGTTCTTGTGCTTGAAGCAATCTAAAATCTGGATCCCGGTATTGTGCTCGTAGTTCCCTTCGATCAATTCATCTTTCATTGGTGGTGCGCAAGGGATATCGGCTACCAAATGATCGGCATGCGTCGTGCCGAAAATAGGAATGTCCATTTGCGCCTGTGCCCAGGCCACCGAATAGGTAGCATGCGTATGCGCAATGCCGCCAATATCCTCCCAATGTTTGTACAGATAGGCATGGGTCTTGGTATCGGAAGAGGGGCGCATTTCCCCCTCGACAATATTGTTGTCAAAATCGACAATTACAATATCGCCCGGTTTCAGTTTTTCATAGGGAACACCGCTCGGCTTTATGGCAAAGACCTTGTTCTTTCTGTCAACGGCGCTCACATTTCCGAAGGTATAGATTACCAGGTCCAGTGCATTCAGTTCCATATTGGCTTCATAACACTCCCTTTTCAATTCTTTGTATTTAGATTCCATAACTACTGATTATATCTATTGGACGTACTGTTTTCTATATATGCCGAAAGCCCCGAATAAGAGGCCAATAAGTTTTTATAAACTTCCACTTGACCTTCCTGCGGATGGTATTCGGCCTCAAAATCGCTTCCCAAATGCTTACTCGCTTCAATTACATCTCTATAGATACCTGCGGCTACCGAGGCGTATATGGCGGCCCCCAGAGCAGGTGCCTGATCGGATGCCGCTATTTTTATGGGCATGTTCAACACATTGGCAAGCGTTTGCATGATAAAAGGGGATTTCCGGGCAACCCCGCCAATCCCGATAACGGTATTGATCTTGACCCCTTCTTCTTCAAAACGGTCAACTATTTTTTTGGCGCCAAAGCAGATGGCGTTTACCAGTGCCTTAAAGACATGTGGTGCCTTGGTCCCCAGACTCAGATTCATCATGGCGGCTTTTAATCCCTGATCGGCATCGGGCGTCCTCCTGCCGTTAATCCAATCCAATGCGGTAGGTATACTTTCTTCCAACGGGATATTTTCAGCGGCTATAGACAGTTCCTTGATAAAGTTCCCCTCTATTTCTTTCTTTAGACCCGCTTTTTGAATTTCTGAAATACTTTCTGCGGTGTACACCAAATTGCTCAAAGGCCATGAAAGCACGTCCTTAAACCAGGCCAACAAATCGCCGAACGCCGATTGACCGGCCTCCAGCCCCACCATTCCGGGAATTACGGAGCCGTCTACCTGGCCGCAAATACCTTTTACAGCTTTCTCTTTGATCAAATTTTCATCAGCTACAATAATATCGCAGGTCGAAGTCCCCATAACGCGTACAAGCGTATGTTTATCTATTTTTGCGCCAACGGCTCCTGCATGGGCATCAAAGGTACCCACGGCTACGACCGTTTCGGTTGTTAACCCCAACCTTTCGGCCCATTCGGCGTTCAGGTTTCCCGCAACCGTATCAGAAGTGTAGGTTTCGTCATAAAGCCGTCCCCTTAATTCGGCCAGATAAGGATCCAGCTTCCCCAAGAATTTTTCTGGTGGGAGCCCGCCCCAGTTTTGGTGCCACATGGCCTTATGCCCGGCTGCGCAACGGCTCCGCTTGAAACTTTTCAGGTCTTTTTCGTCCGACAGTAAATAGGTAATGTAATCGCAGTGTTCCATCCATGTATAAGCGGCATTTTTAACTTTTTCATCTTCCCTTGCAACATGGAGTATTTTTGCCCAGAACCATTCGGAAGAATATATGCCCCCTTCGAATTCGGTAAAATCCCAGCCGCCCCAACTTCTGGAAAGCCCGTTGATTTCGTTGGCCTCTTCTATGGCGGTATGGTCTTTCCACAGTACCATCATGGCGTTTGGGTTCTCGGCAAATTCCGGCAACAACGCAAGGGGGGTGCCATCTTTGGAAAGCGGCATGGGTGACGAACCCGTGGTATCGATACAGATGCCTTTTATAGTTTTGGGGTCGACTCCAGTAGTTGAAACTACCGTTTTTATGGTCTGCTCCAACCCTTCGATATGATCTAAAGGATGCTGGCGAAACCGGTTCTTGGATGCGTTACAATATAATTTTTGTTTCCATCTTTGGTAGTATGCAACATCGGTGGCCATTTCTTCGCCATTGGTAGCATTTAACAGTACGGCCCTTACGGAGTCTGTACCATAATCCAACCCGATTACGTATGATTTGTTCGCGCTCATTGCATCAATTAATTTTCAATTTGAAACGTTTATAGAATAGGGAGCCAATTTAACTCCTTGCTTTATTTAGATTCTCCTAAAGATTGTAACGGTAGCCACACCTTCATCTTTCCAATTCCTCGATTTGACCATGCGTAGTATGGAATGGCTTTTAATTTTTCATTTTCTAGAACATTCACCCCGCCTAACAGGTTATCTTCCTTTTTTACCTGAAAACTTTCATTTTCTGAAATTGAAATGGCATCAAAATTTTCTTTGTTATCAATCTCTTCCACAGCATACACCATTGGGCCATATTCCAAAGCAACCTTGTTTCGGTCTTCTTTAACCTTCTCATTGGCCAATACTTCGCGAACTTCCATAGGAATGTTTAAGTTAATGGTTTCTCCTTTTTTCCAGCTTCGTGTAAGCGTTATGTATCCATTTTTGATGGAAGCCTCAACCTGTTCTCCATTCACCTTTATTTGTGGTGTTGCATGTACTTTCTTTTTGTATGAATACAGTGTTCCCGGGAGTACTTCGTTTCTGGCCCAGCCCGGAATCCTTAATTTTAGGGTAAAGTTTGATTCGGTTTCGGGAGTGACCGTTAATTTTACATTTCCGTCCCACGGATAAGCGGTTTCCTGGGCAATTTCCAGATTTGTATGCGCTAGGTTAATTTTTGCATGATTGGATGCGTATAAATTAACAAAAACGGTATCGGCTGTTTTAGAATAAATTAGCCCCGGCAAGGAAGGGATAAACCGAATAACATTGGTTGGACAGCAAGAGCAATCAAACCAATCCTGCCGTGTACATGCACCCCTGTTGAATTTATAGACCCCATCTGATTCCAATGCATTTGGATAGAAAAATTGAGTACCATCGAGTGAAAGTCCGGAGATTAAACCGTTGTACAACGTTCTTTCGATTACATCGAAATATTTTACGTCCCCGGTCATATTGTGCAATCTATGATTCCAATACACATCTCCAATGGCGGCACAGGTTTCGCTGTATGCCGTTAAGTTTGGAAGTTCGTAATTTTCTCCAAAAGCCTCTCCTTCATGCTTCGCGCCTATTCCACCGGTAATGTACATTTTTTTGTTGACCATATTCTCCCAAAGCTTGCTTATTGCTTTTGCATATGCCGTATCGTTTTCAATTGCGGCAATATCGGTCATTCCCGCATACATATAAATTGCCCTTACAGCATGCCCCACTACTTCATCTTGTTGAACTACCGGAATATGGTCTTGGGTATATGGACCAAAATCTTTTCTTCCTTCATGGTGCCCTCTTCCGTCAAGAAAATACTTAGCTAGATTTAAATATTCTTTTTTATCGGTAATTCTGTACAGCCTTATCAATCCGGTTTCAATAATTTGATGTCCTGGAACTGTATGTATTTTGCCTTCTTCCGGACCAAAGGTCTTCACCATTAAATCGGCGTTCTTTAATGCAATTTCCAAAAAGTTTTTCTTTCCGGTTGCTTCAAAATGTGCCGCGGCAGCTTCATATAAATGCCCTGCGTTGTATAATTCATGGCTAGCCTCTAAAGATTCCCAACGCTTTCCTTGGTCAACGTTTACCCATGTTGCTGGCGGATGCGCTGGATTTATGGTTCGCCATGTAGTTAGGTAACCATCTTTTTCCTGCCCTACTTTTACAATGCTTATCAGGGAATCCAATATTTTTTCAAGTTGTGGATTTGGGGTACTAATTAACGAATAAGAAGCCCCTTCAATAATTTTATAAACATCGGTATCGTCAAAGGGCATGGCGCCTTTTACCTCGCCTTCCATTTTTCCTCCAGCCACAAGAAAGTTATCTAACCGCCCTTCTTGCTCGCATTTTTCCAGTGCATATTCAATTGTTTTGTTCTGAACCTTTTCAATAATGGGAAGCCAGAAATCATCGTTTAATTTTACATGCTGAATGTTAACCGATTCTATTTGGTACCCTTCTATTTTTTCTTGTTCCTCTTTTTTTTCTTCTGAAGAATTACACGCAACTAAACAAAAGCTCAAAAAAGGAATTAATACATATATTTTTGTGATTCGTTTCATAATTTCACACTTGCTTATTGGCTATTTACCTTCAATCACAACCACAGAAAAAGGAGGCAAATCCACACTTAACATTCCTTTTTTCAATTTAAAGTCCTTAAATTCTCTAGACTGGACCTTATTTGGTTCCTCAAAAGTATTATGATCCTGAAGTTTCTCGGAACTTAAAATTGTTGCCGATACATTTTTTATGTTCAATCCGTTCATATTTACAGTAACTGTGTTTGTTTTATGGGCATCTATATTTACCAAGGAAACATGAACAGTATTGTTACTGTCTTTTGAAGCAGAAGCCGATATGGCGGGCAACGATTTTCCATCAACTTTATATTTTGGTGATTCAAAAGATATTGGCAAGAGTTGTGCATCGTGGTGTACGGTATACATTTTCATTACATAATAAGTGGGCGTAAGCAACATTTTCTTTTCGTTGGTTAGTATGACTGCCTGTAGCACATTGACCGTTTGTGCTAGGTTGGCCATCTTTACCCGCTCACTGTGATTGTTAAAAATATTGAGTGTTGCGCCTGCAATCATGGCGTCGCGCATGGTATTTTGTTGATATAAAAACCCAGGGTTGGTGCCCTCTTCCACATCATACCAACCGCCCCATTCGTCTACAACAAGGTCTATTTTGCGGTCTGGATCGTATTTGTCCATAATGGCCGTATGTTTGGTAACAAGCTCGTCCATTTTTAAAGCTTCCCGCATAGTTAAAAAGTACTCTTCTTCGCTAAAATCGGTTGCAGAACTTTTATTGTTCCAATCAATTACGGAATACGAGTGAAGGGCAACTCCTTCAACAAGGTGTTTTGGAATGTCGCGCATTAAAACTTCTGTCCAATGATAATCATCGACATTTGCCCCAGAAGCAATTCTGTAAATCCCCTTATCGTTGCTCCAACTACTCATAAACGTTGCATATTGGCGGTATAAGTTTGCGTAATGTTCTGGTGTCATGTTTCCACCGCATCCCCACATTTCGTTTCCTACGCCCCAATATTTTACACCCCAGGGCTTTTCCCGGCCGTTTTCCCTACGAAGTTTTGCCATCGGGCTTTCCCCGTCATGATTTACATACTGGATCCAATCGGTAAATTCCTTGACAGTACCGCTGCCTACATTTGCCGCCAAATAAGGTTCGGCACCCAAAGCTTCGCACAAGTTTAAAAAATCGTGGGTGCCAAAACTATTATCTTCGGTTACACCGCCCCACCATTGATTTACAATAGTTGGTCTCTCTTTTTTTGGACCAATGCCATCTTTCCAATGGTACGTGTCGGCAAAGCAGCCTCCGGGCCACCTCAAATTAGGGATTTCTATAGCTTTTAGAGCTTCAATTATATCGGTGCGCACACCATCTTTATTTGGAATATCGCTATTCTCGCCTACATAAAAGCCATCGTAAATGCATCTTCCCAAATGTTCTGAAAAATGTCCGTAGATATGTTTGCTGATGATTGGTGCATCCTCTTCAACCTGTATTTTTATTTCAGATTGTGCCTTTATACCCGTTATCGAGAGTATACCGAATGCAAGCAGTGCTTTTAAAGTTTTCATTTTATTAAGATCTGTTTGGTTAGTTATTTTTATAAGTGTTAATGTTACATTTACAAATAAATTAAGAATAATCCATAAAAACAAATAAAACTTTAATCGCAATACTATTATTTTGAAGATAAGCCAAACATAGCTTAACCAAGTCTTAGCTTTATGCAGACATAAAAAAAGATCTGTTAAACTTATTTTTGCAAAAAATCTGTAAGTTTACATAAACTTATATTGCATAAATCTACCCACATGTTAAACAGTTATAGTAAAGAAGATAAGGTTTTATTAGCCGTTGATTGCATAATATTTGGTTTTGATAATGAAGAACTTAAAATTTTATTGATTAAAAGGGATTTTAAGCCCGAAAAGGGAAAATGGTCGCTTATGGGCGGCTTCCTAAAGCGAAACGAAACCCTTGACGATTCGGCCAATAGAATTTTGCACACTCTTACCGGAATAAACAATATTTACATGGAACAGCTCTACGGATTTAGTAAGATAGACCGTGACCCGGTAGAGCGAACTATTTCTGTGGCTTATTATGCACTTATTAATATTGAAGAACACAATGAAGAACTTATTGAAAAATATTCGGCCCGTTGGTTTAATGTAAAAGAAGCCCCAAAACTAATTTTTGACCACGACCAAATGGTAAACCACGCCATAAGGCGTTTACGGTATAGAACTTCCAACAAACCTATTGGTTTTGAGCTTTTACCGGAAAAATTTACCATGAGACAATTACAGAAACTGTATGAAGCCATTTTGGATGAAGAACTTGACAAAAGAAACTTTATCAATAAAATAAACAGTCTGGACATTCTTGTTAAATTAAAGGAAAAAGATATGACCTCGTCCAGAAAAGGTTCTTATTTATATCAATTTGACAAGGACAAATACGATAAAAAGGTAGAAGACGGATTTACTTTTAAAATATAAAAAAACACCACGGTACAGAAGCCGTGGTGTTTTATGATTAACTAATTTGAATTTGGCGCCCCATCGCCAAAGTACTTCCGGCAAATGGAGCATCCAAAATCCAAACCATGAATGAAGAATTATTTAAGTTGCTTTTTTTCAACTATTCCACTACAGAATCTGGAAGCAGGCCCAAAGCCTTAAAAAGCGACACCCGCTCCTTAAGCTCCTGTCCGAAAAGCTGAACGCTTAACTGTTCTGCCTCCAATGCCTGTCTTTCTGCATCTACTACATCAATGTAGTTTATAAGCCCTTTTCTATAACGCTCATTGGTTAACCCGGCCGCACTGTTGGCTGCTTGCACAAAATCCTGCTGAGCCAACAATTGTTCGTGTATCCACTTAATATTGGAAATGGAATTTTCTACTTGCCTGTACGAAACCAAAACACGTTGGTTATATGCTGCTTCGGCCTGTTTTAACTCACTTTTTCTAAGCTTGATTTCCGAACGCTTTTTACCACCTTCAAAAATTGGCAATGAGGCAGAAACCCCGGCAACCCATGTCCTGCTGTCGTTTTCGATCCAATTATCGCTGGCTCCCGATAAATAGCCAAACGAACCATTTACGTAAAATGAGGGCAACAATTGTTTCCACTGATTTTTCACTAGGCTTTTGGAAGATTCCAACATAAGCTTAGCCGATTTTAAATCGGGGCGCGTGGCTGTTAAGGAATCTTTTTCCAAGAAAATTAAATCTGGTGGCAAGAAGCTTATTTCTGTTTTGTTTATACTGAAATTACTCGCGTCCACGCCCACCAATGGTGCCAAAATAAGCTCTATTTCCGTTCTTAGTTTATGTATTCTTTTTAATTGAACCTGCACTGAAGACAACTCGGTTTTAGCCCTCAAGACATCAATTTGGCTCACCAGTCCGGCTTCATACCGGGTCGTGGTTATTTCCAGATTGTTCTGCCTTGTTTTTTCGGTTTCCTTTAAAAGGTCCTTTTCGGCATCGACCTGTAACAGCAAAAAATAATTTTGAGCTACTTCTGTAATAACCTGTAGCAAAATATCCTTTTTGTCTTCCATACTTGCATCGGCTGCCAATCGGTTTGCTTTTACATTATCAATGTTTTTACCAAACACGTCCAGCTCGTAATTTACCGTAAGCGGAATATCAAAAGTATTAATGGTAACCCTGTCCAATTGCCCCCCAAAAGGGTTTGGTCTATTTGCAGAAAACTCTTGTCTGGCGATAGATGGTTCTAAGCGCAGACTGGGCAACAATGTAGAAAAAGCTATTCTTTTTTGGGCAACTGCCTGTTCTACCCTAGCCTGAGCAATTTTTAAGTCTTCATTGTTCTGCAACGCCAGTCTTATTAAACTGTCCAGCTCTTTATACCCAAAAGCCTCCCACCATTTATCTGTCTCGATTACCGGCGTGGCACTTTTGGTAATGGTATCTGTGCCAATGTATAAAACTTCGTTTATCTGTTGGGGCACATTCCATTTCCACGTGGCAGTTGTATCTTTATCTTGACCATAACCAATTGTTTGGATCAAGAACGCCAAAATAAATATGGTTTTTAATAATATCTGTTTCATTTTTATTTTTTTACTTATCATCAACTGTTGCTTTTTTTAGTACCATTTTTCTACAGAGAACATAAAACACGGGCGTAAACAACAGTCCAAACAAGGTTACACCCAACATTCCGCTAAATACTGCTGTACCAAGGGAACGCCTCATTTCTGCACCTGCCCCTGTAGCCGTAACCAATGGGATTACCCCCAATATAAAGGCAAAGGCAGTCATTAAAATGGGTCTTAGCCTCAATCTTGCCGCTTCTTTTGCAGCCTGTTGCAAATTGTAGCCTCTGTCTTCAAGCTGTTTTGCAAATTCTACAATTAAAATGGCATTTTTACTGGCAAGCCCGACCAGAACAACCAAACCAATTTGTGTTAAAATATTATTGTCCATGCCCATTATGCCTACTCCAAACATTGCAGAGAGCAAACACATTGGTACAATAAGGATTACTGCCAAAGGCAATACCCAGCTTTCGTATTGTGCGGCCAAAAGGAGGAACACAAACAAAACGGCCAGTGCAAAGGCAATTCCTGCCGTATTTCCGGTACTTTTTTGCTGATAGGCAATCTCTGTCCATTCGTAATCAATTCCTTCGGGCAATATCTGGTCGGCCAAACGCTCCATGGCATCCAAGGATTCCCCGGAACTATGCCCAGGCGTAGTATTTCCGGTTAATGCAAGAGAAGGATATAAATTATACCGTGGTACCCGTGCCGGCCCCGAAATATTTTTTAGATCGCCAACGGCACTTAGCGGAATCATGTTTCCGTATTTGTTACGTACCCTAATATGCTCTAAATCCTCGGGCGTATATCTAAATTCGCCATCGGCCTGTGCCGTTACCCTAAAGGTTTTACCCTGCAAGTTAAAGTCGTTTACAAAGGCAGAGCCCAGATAAACTTCCAAGGCACTTGAAACTTCTTCAATGGGAACGCCCAATTTTTGAGCTTTTTCTTTATCAAGGTCAAAAAACAATTGTGGCGAACTGGTATTAAAAAATGTAAATACGTTTGTCATTGCGGGATCCTGGTTGGCCGCCCCCATGAGCTCGTAAGCCGATTTCAACAACTGTTCATTGCCTAATCCACTTCTGTCCTGTAGCATCAGTTTAAATCCGCCGGCATTACCAATTCCCCGTACAGGAGGAGGTGGAATGACAATAACGTAAGCATCGGTCATCTTACTTAACGAACCACTTAAAGACTGTTGAATATCTTCATAAGAAACACCTTTGTCCTTACGTTCTTCAAAACTTTCCAATGCCGTAAAAATTACCCCGGCATTTGATGAATTGGTAAATGTTGCCGCATCAAAACCTGTAAATGCAACCGCATCCTTGACCCCTTCAACCTTAAGTACACTATCTATTGCCTTATTTACCACTTTGTCTGTGCGTTCAAGCGAAGATCCCGGCGGCAACTGTATTACTGCAATAAAATATCCTTGATCCTGCTCGGGAATAAACCCAGTGGGAACTTTATAAAAAGCATAAACCGTAAGTGCTATAAGCCCCAAATAAATAAGCATTACCCCTTTTCTAATACCGATAAGCCTTGAGGTGAGATTTGCATATTTTACTGAAATCCAATCCATTGCCTGATTAAATTTATCAAAGAACTTGGATACAATTCCTTGAGCGGCCACATTGGTATGCCCTGCTGAATCGTCGTGCTTTTTCATTACTTTGGCAGCTATTGCCGGGCTTAATGTAAGCGACACAAAAACAGAAATCATGGTGGCTACGGCGATTGTAACGCCAAACTGGCTGTAAAACTGCCCACTTATTCCTTTTAAGAATATGGTTGGCAAAAACACGGCTACAAGTACGAGCCCCATTGCCACCAAGGCTCCACCAACCTCGTTCATTGTTTTTTGTGCGGCTTTTTTTACGCCCATGCCCTCTCTAAGGTTCCTTTCCATGTTTTCCACCACGACTATGGCATCATCTACCACAATCCCGATGGCCAATACCAATCCAAATAAGGTTAAACTATTGAGTGAATAACCCAAAGCCTGCATTACGGCAAAAGTTCCGATAAGGGAAACAGGAATTGCAAGGATCGGTATAATAGCTGCCCGCCAGGTTTGGAGGAATAATATAATTACCAAGACCACCAAAATTATGGCTTCGTAAATGGTTCCCCCGACTTCATCGATTGATTGCTGAATAAACTCCGTAGGGTTATAGGCTATACGGTACTCTATACCCTCTGGAAAATCTTTTGATGCTTCTTTCATGGTGTTGATCAAAGCATCGGCTGTTTCCAGCGCATTGGTTCCGGGACGCTGGAATACCGGTAAGGCCACGGCTGGATACTTGCTTAAATATCCTTTGGTAGCATAACTTGCAGAACCAAGCTCTACGCGGCCGATGTCTTTTATACGGACCAATTCTCCATCGTCTCCGTTTCTAATGATGATATTTTCAAATTCCTCTATTGAATTTAACCTTCCTTGAGTCTGGATATTTATTTCGAAGGCATTTTGCGTTGTTAAAGGCTGTTGGTTTAATGTACCTCCCGCAATTTGAACGTTTTGTGCCCTCAAGGCTGTTAACACCTCGTTTGGCGTCATGTCCAGGTTTGCAATCAAGTCGGGGTTTAACCATATTCTCATGGAATATTGGTCGCCCCCAAACATTCTTACCGCACCAACACCATCGATCCTTGAAAGTTTATCGATAATTTGAAAATTGGCATAATTGGCCAAATAGGTTTGATCATATGTATTTTCGGGAGAAATTAAATGGATAACCAACATAAGGTCGGGCGCACTCTTTTGGGTGGTAATACCCAATCTCCTAACAGGTTCTGGCAACCGTGGCTCTGCAATGGCCACCCTGTTTTGTACCAGTACCTGTGCATTATCTACATCTACGCCTTGCTTAAAGGTTATGGTAAGTTCCATAACGCCATCGTTTGTTGCTTGAGATGCCATATACAGCATCCCCTCCACTCCGTTAATTTCCTGCTCCAAAGGTGTCGCCACCGTTTTGGAAATTGTTTCTGCACTCGCTCCGGGATAGGTTGCGCGAACCACAACCGTTGGCGGGGCAACTTCCGGGTACTGAGAAACCGGGAGCGAGAAATATGCCAATCCGCCAACTATCATTAAAATAATAGAGATAACGATCGACAATATTGGACGCTCTATAAAAGTATGCGTGAATTTCATGTTATTGTTTCTTTTTAATTTTTATTGGATTTTGGTAAAAAAAGAGCCTCCCTTGAATCAAAAAACATGATAAAAGGCTCTTTTATAAATAGTTGAAAAATATTCGTTGCTTTTCCAAATACTTTTTAAACCATTAAATTATATGTGAACTAGAAATTTATTTATAAGCTACACTGGTAGAATCTTGTTGAACTTTAAACTTATCTTCAGACGGAGCTACCTTCATTCCCGGACGAACTTTTAAAAGGTTTCCGGTAACAATCCTATCGTCTGGGGTTAAACCTTCTTTTACAATTCTGTACTTCATTTTATAAAGTTTTCCAAGCTTGACAGGTTTTACGTGCACGGTACTATCTTCGGCAATTACATAGACTACCTTGTCTGACTGATTGGTGCTTATTGCTTCTTCGGGGATTAAAATAGCCGAGGAATTTCCTTTTATGAGCCTTAGCCTCCCGAACATCCCAGATTCTATTTTCAGGTCTGCATTGTCAAAAACAGCACGGCCTCTAATGGTTCCCGTATTCCTGTTTATTTCATTATCGACAAAGTCCATTACTCCCGTTCTACTGTATTTATCTTCTGTTGAAAGTTTTACGGTCACGGGCGTATTGCTTACACCATTTTGATTGATAAAGTCCTTTTCACTTCCTTCAAAATAAAAATGAATGGGAGCTATTTTAACAATGGTAGTTAAAGGAGTAGCATTGGCAATGCCACCGGTAACATAATTTCCTGCATCGATAAAATCGTCGCTTATTTTACCACTTATAGGCGCCTTTACTTCTGTGTAGCTTAAATTTAGCCTGGCCTGTTCCAATCGTGCGTTTGCCGCCATTAATTGTGCTTCGGCAGATTTGGCAATTTGTTTGCGCTGCTCTACTTCTTCCATGGAAACGGCACGGGAATCTTTAACCGACTCAATTCTATTGTAATCGCTTGTGGTACGATTAAGGTCGGCTTCTGCCCTTAATTTTTCGGCCTCTGCCTGTTTTAGCTCTATGTAAAATGGTCTTTGATCGATTACAAAAAGGACCTGCCCTTTCTTAACGATATCGCCATCTTTAAAATTCACAGATTCTATATAACCATTAACACGGGAGCGCACTTCAACCCTTTCTGATGCTGCGAAACGCCCAATGTATTCATCCCAATTACCTACAGAATCCTGAATTGGATGAACAAAAGGGGTCTCCAACAAAGCCATGTTTCCATGTCCGGCCGCTTTAGAATCACTACAGGAATGAAGCGTAAATGCTATTATTGCAAGCAAGGGAACCCCAAACATAATTTGCATTACTTTTCTTTTCTTTTTCATTTTTTGGATTTTTAGTTGTTTTTAATTGTAATTGACCGGTCGTCTATTAATAGTCAAAAAAAATTATTTTAAAATAAGGGTTTTCAAAAAGTATAAAAAATTGTTTAGTGGGTCTGCACATTTGTTTTCTTTCATGGAAGTAAGCATTCCTTTGTAAGCATCTTCAATAAAATCAACAATTTTACCAGCATCGATATTGGCATCAATACTGCCATCTTTTTGGGCTTCTTTAACTACATCAACAATTATTTGCCTTGTTTTTTGTTCTTCGTGTACAATGGTGGTCCTAATACTTTCGCTATGTTCTGCCATTTCGAGGCCTATGTTGCACCCCATGCATCCCAAAGAACAGTTTAACTGATCCCTAACAATAACAACTCTTTTGTTGTAATAATTAAAAAGCCTTTCTACCGCCGGAATATTTTCTTGGTTAAGAAGCTCTATGGTTGCAGCCCTTTTTAAAGAAAAATACCGTTGCAGTGCCCGAACAGTGAAATCCTCTTTTGATTTAAAATAAAAATAGAAAGACCCTTTAGGAACATCTGCGGCCGACACAATATCGTTTACGCTCGTTCCATTGTATCCTTTAGACCATAATATGTTCAGTCCTTTGTCTAAAAGATAGTCTGCCTTATCTATATTTTTAACTGTTGCTGACAATTATTTTAAATTTAAAGTGCAAATATATGACCAGTCGTCTAGTAAACCAAAATAAATGATGTTAAATTTATGTGAATTGATTATAATTAATTGATATATAGATGGTTAAAATAAATAATTGGTAAGGAATTTTAAATGCCATATTTTTATGGTGAATTTAATTTTGTGCTTCATTCTGCATAAAAACCAACATATATACAGCTATATCAAAATGAAAAATTACAGAAAAATAAACAGGGCCGAAAAGAGTGAATACCCCAGTTATTCTCAATACTATTTCGACTTGATCGCTACCAATGACAATATTTTAAACGATCTGCACGATAATTTTTTTAAAATTAAAGATTTTATTTACTCCCTTCCTACGGAAAAGCTAACATACCGTTACGATACCAATAAATGGACGATAAAGGAAATATTGGTCCATTTAATAGACGATGAGCGAATTTTTGCATACAGGGCATTGCGCTATGCCAGAAACGACGATACGCCTTTACATGGATTTGAAGAAAATGCATATGCAAGATATTCCAATGCAAACGAGCGTAGCCTGGACAATATTTTTGAAGAATATTGGAGCGTTAGGCTTTCTACCCTGTTACTTTTTGAAAACCTTCCCGAGGCATCTTTTTTAAGGGCCGGCAGTGCAATTGATATTGATGGGGTAATTAAAAACAAAAGAACGGTCAGGGCACTAGCCTACCATATTGCAGGCCACGAACTAAGCCATATAAAAATAATAAAAGAGCGTTACCTACACCAAACCGTTGATGCCCTTCAAGTTTTATTATAATAAAATTTTAAAAATAAACCACATACCACCAAATATGAAATATATATTCTTTTTATCCATAGCAATAGTTATATCCAACTGTACCAACCCCAATGCAAAACAAGCAAATGCTTCAAAATTGTTTGTATCGCTAAACAAAATGGCAGAAGCCCATAACTATTTTGCACTGGAAGAAATGTATCATCAGCAAAAAAATAAATTACAAATACCCTATTCGTTGTATTTTGAAGCAATCCTGGCAAATGCATTCAACAAACCGCAGGAATCCAACAAAACAATAACCGCGTTTTTAAATGCATACCCTGAAAAAGACAGCCTTAGCAAGAAGATGCTACAAGCCGAGCTTATTAATCATATATATTTATCTGAATATGAAAAAGCGCTAAAAACCAATGAGATTTTACAAGAAGATTATGTCACGAAATTGGATTCCCTAGAGCTGGCCGATTTAAAAAACACCCATAAAATATGGAGCGCTCTTAAAAATATAGCAAAACAAGAAGTTATTAAAAAAACAGCTGTAACGCTTCCCGTAAAAAAGGACATGGCAGGGCTTTCTACTATTTTAATAACATCCGGTGGGAAATCTATGGATTTTGTTTTTGATACCGGTGCAAACTTTTCTGTAATTCAAAAATCGGTAGCTAGGGAATTGGGTATGAAAATAATCCCGTCCAATTTCACGGTCGAAGCTGTTACCGGGCTGGAAGTTAAAAGTGACCTAGCCGTGGCAGACCAAATTAAACTTGGTGATATTCTACTAAAAAATGTAGTTTTTCTGGCTTTTAACGACACAGATCTATCTTTCCCGTCAATAGGTTACGAAATAAAGGGTATTATTGGTTTTCCGGTAATTAAAGACCTAGACGAGATTGAGATAAATAAAAATAATAACAACATTTTTATCCCAAAAAAAGCCAAGCATTATAGGTTGCACAATTTAGCCTTTGATGAATATATGCCCATTGTAAAAACCAAATACGGAGATAAGTCGCTGTATTTTAATTTTGATACCGGTGCCCAAAAAACAGCGCTTTATGCGCCGTTTTACAACGAAAACAAAGCCGCAATCGAGCAAAATGCCAAAGAGACCATATTTAAAACGGGGGGTGCCGGTGGACATATAGAAACAAAAGGCTTTATTGTTAACAATGTTACGCTAGAAATAGGAAAGGCATCGGCCAGTTTGGACAGCCTCCAGTTGTTCCCAAACACAATAGGAACACAAAAAGAAGCATATGGAAACCTTGGCCAAGATTACATTCAGCAATTTAATACCATGATTATAAATTTTAAAGATGCCTCTTTGATATTTAAATAAAGGAGATTAACTCTCTTTATCTAATAAATATTTTGTGTTTTTTTGATACAATTTCAAGCTTGATTCATGAAGTTTTCTTTGGGAACCGCCAACCACCTATTGAAATCGGTAACATATGCCTCTCCAAAAATTTCTTCGGATAAATTTTTAATGATCCTGTAATTTGCATGCGGATGGGCATTTCTGGGATCGTTTTTAGCATTGTCCAGATAATAAGAAACACGGTTATAAAGCTCTTTGTCGCAATAAATCATTTCCACCAATTTACCGCGGTATTCCAGGTCTTTAGATGCTAAGCCGGGAAAGCGCTTATAGTCGTAAAAATGCTGGCCTTCGTGCTTCAAATATATCACCTTAAATTTTTCCGAGGTTTGGTCGTACCCCTTTGTTACACAATAAAGTGCTTCGTTGGTTGCCCATCCGCCGGGATAGCGTTCGCCCAGCCTTGAATATTCCATCCAGCCCAGTGATAGAAAATCCTTCATAAAATAAACCTGTACCTTTTCGGTATGATTTACCAAATCGATGGTAAAAACCTCGGGTTCCATTGTTTTCCACACTAAAAAATCATAAAATTTTCCTGCCTTTCCAAAGCCTGTACAATAATAGCCTCTATCTTCTATATATTTTTTATAAACCGGTTCTAAATTTTTTTCGGTTACTTTTCCATCGGCATAAGCATGAGATACATTTTCCTTGTTAAAAAAAGCTATCAATTCTTGCTTAAAAATACTATCGTTGTTTTCTTCCGGATGCAACAACCCATCTCTCCAATAACCCTGAAACAATTTATGCAAGGGGTTAAGCAATGTATCTTGAGTTGAAAAATAATCATCTGTACGGTCCATACCATATTTAAAACGGCCTTCAAATTTATTCTTAAACGCAATATCCTTTTCCCTGGTTACCGATAAAGAATCCAGATATGTTAATATGGCCGGCACATCGCCTTTAACGGCGGTTCCAAACAAAAACTCATAATTAATGGTGTCTTTGGCCTTTTGTGCTGTCCCTAAGCTTGGTTTAGTTGTTAAAGCAATAAAAAATATGTAGAGTGCTAAATGTTTTAATGTCATTGCGAATCCTTTTTATTAATAAAATTATATGGTCAATACAGCTTAGTATTGTTAAAAACCATTTCTATTATAAGGACTGCCTATTTTTTTAAATGTTACACTTTTACAGCCTTAAATATGCATAATGCTGTGTTTTATTAGAAGAAAAAACGATTTTATCACCACAAGCATATTATACAAGGAGTTGATTAAAAAAGAAGCAATTATTTTTTATCAGGAAGCGGCATAATAGTACCCTGATAGCCTATCATATCCCTCTCTGAGCTGTTGACCGTAAGCGTTGTTTTTTCATTGTTGTAGACCATCAAGGTTACATTAAAAGACTCTGTATTGTTATTGGCCGAAAATTTAATCCTGTAATGTTTCTTGTTCTCGATGTATTCTATGTCCATATCTTTTACTTCCTGGTTAAATTTAATGGCCTCATCGTCGTTATAGCCACCGCCCATTTGACGTTCTCCAAAAAAAGGAAGGTATGCCTTGACCGAATCTCCTTTTACTTCCAGATAATTGGCATTTCCAGCAAGGTTTATGCGTTGGGCACTATTGCCTGGAAGCATAAGACCGCTATTGGCAATTTGCATCATACTGGAACTCATTGTAGGCATGGCCCATTGATTTTCTATCCTAAATTTCTTTTGATGGATAAGCGTATCTACCGCTGCCATTTCTGCTGAAGAAATTGCAGTATTCTGGGAACTGCCGCATCCAATAATTACAGATCCAATAACCAAAGTGCACAAAAACGATAGCGATTTCATAATAATTACATTTAATCTTGCATAACAAGATAAAGAATTTATTACAAATTTTGAAGATAAATCTTAGCTCAAACTAAAACAATATTACTATAAGGTAATTGGGATTTTGTTGTAATATGGTATGTTAACCCGGCTTCACCTTAACCGTCCATTCAAAATGAAAAGTAGAAACAATGTCGCCCATTTCATCTTTTCCAATAGATTTCATCCAGAAGGTTTGCCCCTCCCCCGTAGCCATGGTTTTTTCAATAGCCTGGTCGATTAAGTGCCCATCTTCACATATAAAAGTTATCTTTCCTTTGGCTTTTTTGGTAAAACTTGCCTTGTTATTGGCCACCAACATGGATATTTTTTTCTTTTCTTCCCTGATTTTACCAATTACAATGGCCCCGGTGGATAATTCGGCGGCCATGCCCTGTACCGCCCAAAACATCGAGTTAAACGGATTTTGGTTAATCCATCGGTGCTTTACAGAGGTTACACAATTTTTATCGTCAATTTTAACTACCCTAACGCCACATAGCCATGCAGAAGGTAACTTTATCATTGTAAACTTGTTGAGTTGCGATGGTGTAATTTTCATTGGATTCTTTTTACAGGCCGTAATTTATTCATAAATATTGAAATTCCCTGCACCTTTTTAATCTTAAATTTTTGTTAAAAATTAGTACTATGTTTTGCATAATACCTTTTTTTAGATATATATTTGCAATAGAAATTAGTTGGTTATGTATAAACTGACAGAAAATTCATCAATCAAAAACTAAAAAACGAACATGGAAACATCCATAAGCAAACATGAAAAAAACGTATCGGCAGTAATTCACCTTTCAACTTTTTCAAAATATTTTATCCCGTTCGGTAACTTTATAATTCCGTTACTTATATGGACATCAAATAAGGATAGGTTGAGTTTTGTTGACGAAAATGGCAAAGAAGCCATTAATTTTCAAATAAGCATTTTGCTCTATAGCATTGCGCTTGGAATTATTGTTATTCCCATTGTATTGTTTACAGCATGGGAGTTTGTGGGCTTTGCCGACCTTTTGGAACATAACACACACGAGATAAATTTCAATTTCGAACATTTATCGGGCTTGGGCGCAAATACTCTTGTATTGATTGTTGCAGGCATGGCCGGGGTTGGACTTTTGCTTATGGACCTGTTTTGTACCATCATTGCAACCTTAAGGGCCAACGAGGGTATTGTGTACCGGTATCCGCTGAGCATTAAATTTATAAAATAGAAAAGTATAATTTTAAATAAAGGCAACAATAAAATTCATCATCATCATCAATCCTAACGATATATATCGGGGGAAAATCAAAAAACGAACAGTTTAACAAAAAGTATCATGAAACCATGAATATAGAAAACACAAAAGCACAAATGCGCAAAGGGGTTTTGGAGTACTGCATCTTGTCTATTATTGAAAATGAAGATAAATATGCATCGGAGATTCTTGAGACCCTAAAAGACGCAAAAATGCTTGTGGTAGAAGGCACGATATACCCCCTACTCACAAGGTTAAAAAATGCGGGATTGCTAAGCTATCGCTGGGAAGAATCTACCTCTGGCCCCCCAAGAAAATATTATATGCTTACAGAGAACGGTAAACTATTTTTAAAAGAACTCGACACCACCTGGGACGAGTTAAGAAATGCAGTCAACCTGGTAACAAAATAAAAAACACTAACAATGAACAAGACTATAAATATCAATCTGGCAAACACCTTCTTCCACATAGACGAAGATGCCTATATAAAATTACAGCGCTACTTGGATGCCATAAAACGATCGTTTACAGATTCTCAGGGCAAAGCCGAAATTATAGCCGATATCGAGGCCCGTATAGCCGAACTGTTTTCTGAAAGGTTACAGCACGAAAGACAGGTAATTACCTCTAAGGAGGTCGATGAAATAATTACCATTATGGGCCAGCCCGAAGATTATTTGGTAGATGAAGAAATTTTTGATGATGCCCCAAAATCGCATAAATCGACTTCAGCAAAAAGCCATAAACAACTTTTTAGGGACATCGACCGGAAATATATTGGCGGTGTATGTGCCGGCTTAAGCTATTACCTGGGTATCGACGTGCTTTGGGTACGCTTGCTGTTTATATTGGTAACGGTACTATCGTCTGGTTTTGGAATATTTATCTACATTTTATTTTGGATATTAGTTCCAGAAGCAGCAACAACGGCTCAAAAAATAGCCATGACGGGAGAGCCCGTAAACATTAGCAACATTGAAAAAAAAATTCGTGAAGGTTTTGACGATGTTACCGAAAAGGTAAAAAGTGTTGATTATGACAAAATGGGCGCCTCGGTAAAAAAAAATTCCAAAAGTTTTTTCGATTCGCTGGTTAGCGTACTAATGTTCTTGCTAAAAGTCCTTGCAAAATTTATCGGTATTATTGTATTAATTGTTGCCGCCATTGTTTTAATAAGCCTTTTTGTGGGCCTATTTACGGCCGGAACCATAGATATTTGGGGCGCGCAACCATGGCGGGAATTTATTGACATTACCGTAAATGCACCGGTTTGGCTTATTTCGCTGCTTACATTTTTTGCCGTTGGCATACCGTTCTTTTTCTTGTTCTATTTAGGACTCAAGATTTTATTGAACAATTTAAATTCCATTGGCAATTTTGCCAAGTTTACACTGCTTGGGGTTTGGCTTTTATCTATCATCGGTTTGATTTCATTGGGAATTAAAACCGCTACGGATTATTCTTTTAATGCACTGTCGACCGAAACCGAATCCATTGCGCATTCCCCGTTGGATACCCTCGAAATTAGAACGGTGGAAGCTATCGGGTTAAAAAATAGGTATTACAGGGATTCTGATTTTGATATTGTTATAAACGACGGTGAAAAGATGATCTATCGCGAAGATATGGAGTTTAGGGTAGAACAATCGCCCGATGAAGAAATCCGCATAGAAATTGAGAAAAAATCGCAAGGAAGGAACTACGATGATGCCTTTGAAAGGGCAGACGATATTGAATATTCGTACAAACTTGAAAATAATGTTTTATATTTAAACAATTATTTAACAACCGATTACAAAAATAAATTTAGGGACCAAGAAATAGAAGTCACCATATATATTCCCGAAAATGCAATAGTGAGGTTTCATAATTCCACCTATTACAATATTGACGGACATATTAAAAACAATATGAATTATTACAGCAGCGGCCTGGCAAACCATGTATGGAAAATGGACAACCTTGGCGTTCTAAATTGCTTGGATTGCCCCGTTGAAGATTGGAACGATGAGAACGATGCTACGAACAAAGAGGCAGATACCCTTCAAAAAGCAGATAGCATCGTGAAAGATTCGGTTAAAGTAGATTCCATCACATTAAAAAATCAATAGACATTTATTTATCATAAATAGAATCAATAACTAATTAACAATCAATCAAAAAAACAAAATCATGAGTACATTAATAAAAGTAATTGTGGCATTGGTCATATCTATTTTCTTAACTTCCTGCAATTTTGACATCAATTTTTCCGGTGGAATTAAAGGCAACGGAGAAGTTGTAACCCAAAACCGGGAAGCCACGCAAACCTTCACTTCGGTTAAAGCTACGGAAGGATTGGATGTTTTTGTTACACAAGGCGACCAAACGTCTATTAAAGTAGAAGCCGATGAGAATGTTATCGACCTCATTGGGACAGAAATAAGAAACGGAAGGCTCCTTATTGAATGTAAGAAACAAATAGGAAGGGCAACCTCTAAAAAAGTATATGTTACATTGCCCACAATTGAATCTCTGGAAAGTTCCAGCGGTGCTTTATTGAGCAGTGCCGGAACAATAAAAGGCGATGCCATAAAACTGGATGCCAGCAGTGGCAGCGACATTAAGGTGGAATTACAGGTTAAAAACGTAAGTTCTCATGCCAGTAGCGGCGCAGAAATAGAGGTTTATGGAGTTACAGGCCATTTGGAAGCCCATGCAAGCAGTGGCAGCGATATTCACGCAGATAGGCTCAAGGCACGTAGTGTAGAAGCAAATGCCAGCAGTGGCGCCGATATTGATGTAAATGCATCCGAAGAAATTGCCATCCATAAAAGTTCGGGCGGGGACGTAGATTACAAAGGCTCTCCAAAAGTAGTGAGCAAAGTTAAAATCGATTAAACAACCGCTATAACCAACCTTGTAAAAGTCAGTTGAGATTCTTCCCAACTGACTTTTATTTTTTAGTGGTATTCCGCATTATGGCGTAATCATTTTATATCTTCGCAAAAACATTTTCAATGCAAGTCTCTTTAAAAAAATATGTACTGGAATTAAAGCACACCTTCAGTATTTCCAGGGAATCTCACGATTTTCAAGATAGTTTAGTCGTGGGCCTTACCCAAAACGGAAAAACAGGCTATGGAGAAGCTACCGCAAACCCGTATTACAAAATCACCGTTGCCTCAATGAAGGAGGAAATTAAATCTATTGAAGACGAAATCAATAATTTCGAGCTGGGCAATCCAGAAGATTTCCATGCCTTCTTAAAAGAAAGGGGATTGAGCAATTTTGCCATTTGTGCCCTCGATCTGGCCGCACACGACCTATATGGAAAGCTAAAAGAAAAACCGCTATATAAACTTTGGGGTACCTCAAATAAAAATTACCCTATTACAAATTACACCATTGGCATAGATACTATTGATAAAATGGTAGAAAAAGTGATTGAAAAACCATGGCCATTATATAAAATTAAACTTGGAACCAACAATGACCTTGAAATTATAAAAGAATTGAGAAAGCATACCAATGCTACCTTTAGAATAGATGCCAATAATGCATGGACGCCAGAGCAAACATTGGAGTTGGCCCCACAATTAAAAAAACTTGGGGTAGAATTTTTGGAGCAGCCCTTACATGCCGAAAACATTGAAGGCTATAAAGCAATTATTGATAAATGCCCCCTGCCCATAATTGCAGACGAAAGTTGTATTGTTGAAGATGATGTAGAAAAGTGTGCCGGCCTTTTTACGGGTATCAATATCAAGCTAACAAAGTGTGGCGGACTTACCCCTGCCCTTCGTATGATTAAAAAAGCAAAATCTTTAAACATGAAGGTCATGGTTGGCTGTATGACAGAATCTACCGTTGGCATTTCGGCCATAGCCCAATTATTGCCCCAATTGGATTACGTAGATATGGATGGGGCAATGCTTTTAAAACACGATATAGCCTCTGGCGTAAAAATATTGGAAGGAGGAGAAGTAGTATTTCCAAGCATAAATGGGAGCGGTGTAACATTGCTATAAAAGTTTATTTAAGTAATTACCCAGATGACACATTTTATTGATGATTTTCCCGGAAGAAACATAAAAACGGATAAAGGCGAGTTTCTTTATTTTGGCGGTACCGCCTATTTAGGCCTACAAACAAATAAAGATTTTCAAGAGCTTTTTATTAAAAACATTCGCAAGTACGGCACCAATTATGGCGCTTCCAGAAAATCCAATGTAAGGTTTTCCCTCTATGGTGAAGCTGAAAATTATTTGGCACATTTAGTAGGTTCTGAAGCTTGCGTCACGCTTTCATCGGGGTACATGGCCTCACAATTGGTCAGCCAATTTTTTAACGGCAATAAATTTGCAGTTTATGTGGCTCCCCATACCCATGAATCCCTTTTACAAACAAGCCTGTTGCCCTATAAAACATATGCCGGGCTAAAAAAAGACATAGAAAAGAACACACTAGGCACAACCCCGGTAATATTGCTGGACTCAATTGATTTCATGGGAATTAATTATCCTGATTTTGAAGGGCTTAAATCCTTACCCCTTAAAAAATGTATTGTTATTGCCGACGATTCCCACGGGTTGGGGATATTAGGGAAAAAGGGCGAAGGCATTTATAAACAGCTCCAAGCTTTAAATGCCAAAGAACTTGTAGTATGCGGATCTTTGGGAAAAGGTTTTGGAGTACAATGCGGCGCCATTTTTGGCACAAAACAAAGAATTGACCAGCTTACCAAAACTGCCTTTTTTGGAGGTGCTTCGCCCGCAGGCCCGGCAACTTTGGCAACTTTAATAGAAAGTCCGCCAATTTTAAATGCCCAAAGGGAAAACTTAAACAATAACTTAATTTTTTTTAAGTCGCTTTTAGCAGACAATAATCTTTTTATGCATATTGGACAGCATCCTACATTTACTTTTATGGATGAAGGCCTGACAAAACATCTTTATGAAAACAATATTCTTGTTACGAGCTTTAATTACCCAAAAGAAGATTCCCCGCTCATGAGCCGGATAGTAATTAGCGCATTCCATACTAAAAAGGATATTGAAACCCTTGCGGAAGCTATAAATTTATATGCATAAAAAAAGACCGAAAAAATCGGTCTTTTTTTAAAAATTTATATTTCTATTTTATTCTGGGGTAT
This sequence comes from Galbibacter sp. PAP.153, assembly GCF_037029175.1. Lineage (NCBI taxonomy): Bacteria > Pseudomonadati > Bacteroidota > Flavobacteriia > Flavobacteriales > Flavobacteriaceae > Galbibacter > Galbibacter sp. PAP.153. The sequence continues at coordinate 194,353 of NZ_JAZEUN010000001.1, forward strand.
TCCACCAAAGTGGTGTTGTTAAACGTATAACAGGGCTATTATCTGGCATATTTTCATAGTTTCTATCTTCCTCATTATATTCATACATCATTGCTTCAATCCAATCATTATCATTAGGAAAAATATCCAAGTTAACATTTTCCGGTCTTTGTAAGCCAGGGTAAATATCCGAACTGTAATCCATCCTTCTCATATCAACCCAAGTTTCGGGGTTTAGCATATTGGCAATATATTTTTGAACCATAATATGCGATAAAGATATGTTGTTTACTCCTATTTCTGTATCCAATATATCAAGGTATTCGTTCATGGCAGCGGCAGGTACTTCAAGTTTTTCCATGTCTGCCTGTACCCCCATCTTTAAATCTGCAAAAGCACCAGCTTTATCACCAGATCTAAATTTTGCTTCGGCCTCGATAAATTTCACTTCACTATAAGTAAACATATAAGTTGGAGAATCCGGACTTGTATAAAAACCTCCATTTCCTTTTGAATAATTATCATCATATACTTGCTTACCACCCACCGTTTTTAGTTTTAACGTATCACCTGCCCCTACCATTATACCTTGAAAACCACCATTAACGGCTTCGGGGACAATAATGGGTAATCTTGGGTCCTGATAAGCCTCATTTATATTGAGCGGATTTTTGAGCAATTCAACAAAAAACTCTGAAAAATAGTCAATTCTCGACGATCCATATCCATCTTCGCTAAAAGGCTGATTAGAATTTTCAGCTTCTCCACCAACAAATCTAACCAAAGCATTTTCTTGATTTGATGCTATTGCCATTTCGCACAAAGCAATTATTTCATTGGCATCATATGCTAAGTCACCAGAATTTTTCTTACTTAAATGATTCATATAACGGGCTTTAATTGCATATGCAAACTTTTTCCATCTTTCTATATCTCCTTGATACAGTACATCCCCGCCTTCTTCATTTAATTTTATTTCACTTGGTTGATCCAATTCGGCAACGGCTTCATCTAATAACTGAAAAATTGTTTGGTAAACTTCTTTTTGAGTAACAAATTCCGGGGTCAAGTTCATTGAAGATTCCCCGTCATAGGTTTGGTCTGTTACAATATCACCATATTGGTCGGTTGTCATGCCTAAAATATAGGCCCTAAGAATTTTCCCGACCGCCGAATAATTTGGTGCATTGTATTCTCTACCGAGCACAATTAAATCGGCTGTATTCGGCAATGCGTATACATAAGCATTTTGCCATAAAAAATAATTCCCCGTTGTGAGCTCCTTGCTCCAAGTTTCAGAATAATAATTTTCTACATTTTGAGCCCCGTATTGTACAATGCCCAAAACTTCCCTAGAACCCCTATATTGTGCAGTTCCTGTAGTATTTTCAATAGCTCCCTGAATTCTATATTCAGGTTCTAATGAAGTTGTAGTAGGAGCTGTTTCCGAGCTGTTTACATCAAAGTAATCATCAGAGCACGAAGTACTAATAATAATTACCCCAATTCCTATATATTTTAATATTTTCATCTTTAATTGCTTTTAAAATGTGAATTTTAACCCTAAATCAAATCCTTTTGTATTTGGTGTACCCAAATTATCAATATATGTAGAACCTGCGCCAGAAATACCTGCGCCGAAGGTATTAACTTCGGGGTCTACTCCACTATAATCAGTAATTGTAAGCAAGTTTCTTCCGGTGGCATATAATTCTAATGCTGAAAGGGATAGTTTATCTAATATTTGCTGTGGAAATTTATAAGATAAGGTAACATATCTCAGTCTTGCAAAAGAACCATCTTCTATAAAGTTTTGAGAATTCAATGAATAATAATCTGTATAATATGCTTGATCTTTAACACGTGTTACCTCTTTTGGGTTTCCATCTGCATCAACACCTGTTAAAGTTATATTTTGTCCCCTGTCTAAGGTGTTTACACTTTGTCCGTAATATATCATTGCAGATTCCGTCGCATTATATATATCTTGCCCCTGAACTATGTCAAACAAGAATGAGAGAGACATATTCTTGTAGCTTAAATTATTGGTAATCCCCAATGTCCAGTCCGGCATTCTGTTCACATTTGTATATGTTTGGTCTGATAGAACAGGGAGATCCCTTGTGTCAATAATCATGTTTCCGTTGGCATCCCTTTCGGGTTGTTTCCCTCTTAACCCAAACAAAGAGCCATCTAGAATGGCTGCGCCCGCAGCTGAATTTCTGAATGTCCATGAATCCGACAGATATACTTCGTTTAAAAATCCCGGTAAATCTTCTACCGTACTTTCGTTCATGCCAAAATTAAAATCCATCGACCAGAATAACCCATCATTTTTGGGCCGTAAAATCTGAGCTGAAAGCAACGCTTCTATACCTTGGTTTTTAATAGAGCCCCCATTAAGCGTGGCATAAAAAGTACCTGTTGTTGGGGGAACGCGAATATCTTTTAATATTTGGTTATCAGACAAACTATAGTAATATGACATGTCTAGCGATATCCGGTTATTTAAAAAACGTACCTCTGCCCCGACCTCATAACTATCTGTAAATTCGGGTTCTAAATTTGGGTTGCCCACATTCACACCGTTCCATGCATAAGCAGAACTTGCCGCGCCATTTAAGTTTTTTCCTAAAGAGCTTTCCAAAGCCCCTATTGGCGCATCTTTTCCTACTTTAGCCCAAGTACCCCTTATTTTTAAATAATTAAGTCCACTATCCGATGAAATATCGAACAAATCAGTAAGTACCGCCGATGCCCCCACAGAAGGATAAAAGAAAGACCGCTTATCCTTTGGCAATGTAGAAGTCCAGTCGTTTCTTCCGGTTGCAGTTATAAACAAAGCATCTCTCCATCCTAATTTTAGCTCTCCAAAAAAACCGACAATACGCTTTCTTTGGATAAGCTCACTTATGCTTTGGTCTTCCATTGCCACATTTGCTATGCTGTATATTCCTGGCGCCTGAAACCCATCTCCCGTAGTGGTGGTTGTACGGATATCGAGTTCTTCAACCGAGTTACCGGCCATTGCGTCTAATGTAAAATCTTCTGTTATCTCCTTATTATACCTAAGCATAAGTGTTGAAGTAAACCGAGAGTAGTCTTTCTCGAATTGACTTATATAGCCATCTTCCCTATTGTCTACCAACGAACCATCGCCTGTTACTTTTTTATTAAATTCATTGTAATCATCTGTTCCTACCCTGTAGGTCAAATTAAAATCATTTAAAAAATTATAATTCAAGTTAATTACCCCTATTAATCTTTTTACATCGTCTGTATTGGGGCTATTTGCTATGCTCCAATATGGATTATCGAATTCCTGACCGCCATAAAAAGCTTTTTGGGAACCATTAGGGTTTAAATAATCTTTGGCATCTACCGTAACCGGATATGCCAATAAACTATTAAAACTTCCTCCAGTTGCATTTCCTTGCTTTGTACTGGAAATTTTTGTGTTGATATAATTTCCGGAAATGCCAATACTTAAATTTTTACTGAATTTTGAATTTGCATTTATTTTAAAAGATGTTTTATCATAACTTGTACTTGGAATAATTCCATCTTGAGACACATCGCCTATTGAAAAATATATATTACTTTTTTCATTTCCCGTAGAATAACTAACATTATGATTTTGTGTTATTGCCGTTTTATAAAAGTCATCTATATTTTTATAGATTGGAGTTCCAGGGCTTATTTGCTCTCCCCATGAAAAGGATGAACTTGGATTAATATCTCCTTCTGTATCCTGTTCGCCTTGACCATATGTAGTTTGTACGTCTGGTGTGCCCAATATTTTATCTACAGAAAGGGAACCTGAGTAACTTATTTTGCTAATCCCGGCTTTCCCTTTTTTGGTTGTAATAATTACCGCTCCGTTTGATGCTTGAATACCGTACAAGGCAGCAGCTGTCGGTCCTTTTAAAATTGATATATCTTCTATATCTTCCGGATTAATGTCGGAAGCCCTATTGGTACTTGCAACTTCAAGGCTTGAATTAGTTGAATTGTCTATTGGAATACCGTCTACAACAAACAAAGGTTGATTATTACCCGTAATAGAATTACCTCCCCTGATAAGTATTACTGAAGAAGAACCGGGTACACCACCTGAACTTGCTATTGTTACACCCGAAACTTTTCCCTGGAGCCCATTAACCATGTTGTTTTGGTTTCCCTCCAATAATTGCTCTGATGATACCGCTTGAACTGCATTGGCTAATGATTTCTTTTTTGCTGTTTCACCTAATGCAACCGACACTACTACCTCATCCAGACTGGTTGCATCTTCCTGTAATGTTACATCTATTGTTGTATTGCTGCCTACTTGCCTTGTTTGGGTTTTCATCCCGAGGTACGTATATGTCAGAACAGCGCTTGTAGATGCCTCTATTGTATATTTACCATCAAAGTCTGTAGTAGTTCCATTGCTTGTACCTTCTATCATTATCGATACCCCCGGCAATGGGGTTCCCTGTACATCGGTTACCGTACCACTTATATTTTGAGAAAACGCAAAGCTATACAGTAACAATAATGATATTGTTAAGAAAAGTTTTTTCATAGTTAAGTTAAATTTTAATGAAAAGTTAAAGTATTAAATAATACTTAAAAATTTAACTTTTTTAACAGTATTTGTTATATTCTGTAAATCAACACTTTACAACTATCGATTATTAATCTGTAAATTTTTTGAGGTAAATTTTTGCATAAAAAAACCCCTGAAAATCAATTCAGGGGTCTTGCTATAATAATGGTTTGTTTTTTTAGTTCTCGGCTTCACTTTTTACTACCAACCTGAAACCTTCACCATGTATATTGAGTATCTCTACATCGTCGTCCTTTTTAAGGTATTTACGTAGTTTTGCTATGTATACATCCATACTTCGGGAGGTAAAGTAATTATCGTCCCTCCATATTTTGGTAAGGGCGAGTTCCCTTGGCATTAAATCGTTTTCATGCAGTGCAAGCAAGCGCAACAACTCGTTTTCCTTTGGTGAAAGTTTTATGGGTTCTTCGTTTTTATAGGTAAGAAAACGCAATTTTGAATTTAGGTGAAACCCTCCTATTTCAAATTCAAACTGCTTGCTATCGGCTAGTGACTCCGTAGATTTTCTTTGGATTATTGCTTTTATTTTAAACAATAACACTTCAGAGTCGAACGGCTTGTTTAAATAATCGTCGGCTCCTACTTTGTAACCCTTTAGCACATCTTCTTTCATGGTCTTTGCCGTTAAAAAGATAATAGGGATGTTCTCATCTTTTTCCCTTATTTCTTTTGCCAATGTAAATCCATCTTTATACGGCATCATTACATCGAGTATGCAAAGGTCGTAATGATCTTTTCTAAATTTTTCATACCCTTCCATTCCATTTTTAGCCAAAGTAACATCAAAATCGTTCATCGATAAATAATCTTTAAGAACAATTCCGAAATTGGGATCATCTTCTACTAATAAAATCTTTTTATTTACTGTTTCCATATTTTTATATTAAAGGTAACTTTACAAAAAAGGTACTTCCTTTATCTTTTTCACTTTCGGCGTAAACTTCGCCCTGGTGGTCCTCAACAATGCTCTTTACATATGCAAGGCCTAATCCGTGGCCTTTTATGTTATGAATGTTCCCTGTTGATTCCCTATAAAATTTTTCAAATATCCGTTTCAATACTGCTTTGCTCATCCCTGCACCATGGTCTGTAATTTTAACAACAATGCTATTCTTCACCACTTCGGTATAAACATCGATTTCTGGTGCATCCGGGGAATATTTATTGGCATTATCCAGTATATTCACTAAAATATTGGTAAGGTGAAAATCGTTTCCTAATATTTCACTCCGCTCTGCATCCAAATGGGCTTTTATATAGCCGCCCCTGTTTTCTACCATTAATTCCACATGGGCTATTGCTTCATCAATTAAATCGTGTACATCTACTTTGTCCTTACTTATATCCAACTGGTTTTTTTCCAATTTTGATATCCGCAATACATTTTCAACTTGTGCGTGCATCCTTTTATTTTCGTCCCTGATCATTTGCAAATAGCGTTTTACCCTATCTTTATCTTCAAAAGCCTTGGGGTTTTTCATTGCGTCCAATGCCAAGTTGATGGTTGCTATCGGAGTTTTAAACTCGTGCGTCATGTTATTGATAAAATCTGTTTTTATCTCGGATATCTGCTTTTGTTTTATCAATTGATACAGAGCACTTGAATAGGCCACGATAATAATTAGGGTAAACACCACCGATAACAAGGCCATTTCAATAATGGAAGAAATTAAAAATTTCTTTTTCTCGGGAAAGCTTACAATTAGATCGTAGTTACTGTGCCCGTCGCTATCTATAAATAATGGTGTTTTGTACCTTGATGCCGCCAATTGAACGGTATTTCCTGAATGTACCCGCGTGGCGAGGCCCTTGCTAAATACCCCGTACTCGAAATTTAAGTTAACACCCCGGTTTTTTAGCTCTTTTTGCATGAGCAGTTCTATTTCTTGGGGCGTTACCCTTTTATGGATGGGCACCCTATTGGCCGCTTCTTTAAAAACATCGTCGAACTGTGCTTTTTCCAGTGCAGAGAAACCCCCAATTTTCTCGATGCGCTCTACGGGAGAATACACCTTACCATCTATACCGTATTCTTCTTTAAAAATTCGAGTTGTTCTCTTGCTCGTATAATTTTTTATGGTTGAAGAATCGGCATTAGTGTTATCAAAGAACGTTGAAGATATACCATAATCTTCCTCTAAAATTCCATGAGAATATATATATGTCTCATTGCTATTCCTATCTTTCTCAACAAAGAAGAATTCTTTGAGGTTCGACTCTTTTAGTGTACCAATACTGTCCCTTAGCGATATGTACTTATCAAAATAATCCCGAATCTCCCTATCCTGTATTTTTCCTGAAACAGAATGTAATACTTGGGAGATGGTATTGGAAAACTGTTCTTCTTTATCTTCTACTGCTGTTTTAATCCAATAACCTTGAACGAATATAATCCCCATTAAGGACAAACTCATCAAAATTACCAGAAGTACAAATAAGCGTCTACTCATTTGGTCAAAATTAAGGCTTTGTAATTAGGTATGTTAAGCATTTAACCTAACGTTAACAAAAATGTTAAATTTTTTGGTTCAATTAGTTTTTTTGACTAAAAGAGAATGTATTCTTTCAACCAATTGGCGGGTGGTCTCTATGTGTATGTTTTCAATAACATAATCGGATTGCTTTACTTTTTCGCTTTCACTCCATTGGTGCTTCATTCTTTCTTGAACGGCTTCCATAGTTGTATTATCGCGCTCTACAACCCTTTTTATTCTCACGTTTAAAGGTGCCGTAACGGTAATAATTACATCGCAGTCCTTATTGCCACCGCTTTCAAAAAGGATTGCTGCCTCTTTTATTACATATGGGGCGTCTTGCTTTGCTGCCCATTCCTTAAAATAGGTGGCTACCGCAGGATGTATAATTTGATTAAGTTCTTGTAGTTTTGCTGGGTCGGGAAAAACCTGTGCGGCCAGGTATTTGGTATTGGGCTCGTTATTTATATATGCCTCCTTGCCAAAAGCGCCTATAATTGCTTTTTTTACATTGCCATTTGTTTGCATTAATTGTTTAGCTTCGGTATCGGCAATAAAAACGGGGATCCCATGTTTTTTAAACATGGAGGCTACTGTAGATTTACCACTGCCAATTCCGCCGGTTAGCCCAACTATCATTATTATTGTTTTTTAATCAAAAACTCTACTTTTCTATCTAAAATCGTTGCAGAACTTATAAAGCCCGGTTTTTCCGAAATTTCGGGAATGAGGTATGTACTGCTATCTGAAACGTTTTTATAATCGCATATTATTTTAAAAGTGCTTTCATTGACTTTTTTTAATTCAGAGATCGGGGCTTTACAGAGTACTTTTACTTTATCGGGATATAATTTCAGGTTTATTTTATTGGGCAGGTTTTTAACCTGTACCGGAACGAGCACTATTTTTTCGGTGTACCGTTCTACTTTTCCCAGAACGTTTACCTGTTTGGTTTCCAGCTCCAAATCTGCCACGGAATCGGGAACCATTAATTTTAGTTCATGCTCAAAATCTTCCTGGATGTTTTTGTATTCTTTTTCTTCGGTTTCTATAAGCTTTACTTTGTCCACCACATCTTCCGGCCCCCTTACCCAAACGCTATCCGGTTCAACTAAAAGCGAATCTCTTAATTGGTGGTCTTCTGCAAAGTCCAACTCTACATTTGCGACCACTTTTACCTGTTTCTTTTTGTTGACCCCTAAATTTAAAATCAGGGAATCGGCGGCTATTCTTCTTACAATAATCGATTTATATTGCGTTGCAATTGCTTCTTCTATATCCTGGGGAAGCATGTAGTATTTGTTTTTCTGCTGCGTAAAGTCGGAAAGTGGCAAATATAAATCCCGCTTAAAGATTCTGTAATTTAATATTTTAAATCCGGAAGTTTCAATATTTACTTCTAAATTTTTCTTTGGCGTTCCTAAAATTAGCTTATCCTCGGGTAGCCCACTGTAATTCAACTTAAAATTTACATGCGAAATATAAGTGTCTGATAGCGATATTAAAAACCAAATAAAAATCGACACCACCAAGAACATCAAAAAAATAGATGCTTTTGGTTTGCGTAATACTCCTTTTATATATTGATAAAATTTCTTTGCCATTAATTAAAAAAAAGCTTCGGAAAAATAGCTTCCGGTTTTCTATTGGAAAAGGTAACTAAAAAAGTAGATTTAACAAAAGCCAAACCATAGCCAAAAAATTGAATCATTACTGCATATAAAGATAACGTTGCAATTTTAATGCTATTGTTCTTTATGGCGGCTTCTATAAAAACGGCCACAAAATAACAACCGTAAAGAAGGATAAACAGGTTAATGCCCGCACACCATAAAAGTATGGACGCCAAGAACCCAATTACAAAAAGAGAAGGAAACCAATACGTTATTTTTTTTGTTTCCGGGTGCCATTTATTAAGTATCGGGCGGGTCAAACCAAACTTTTTTACCTGCAAATAAAATTTTTCCCATGAAATCCTGCGTTTATGGTATACAAAGGCTTTTGGAAACAAAGCCGTTTCGAAACCGTTTTTCCATAGCCTAATTGTTAGATCGGGGTCTTCCCCCGGATGTATTTTGCCAAATCCTCCCGTAATGCTGAAAGCTTTTTTTGAAAGCCCCATATTGAAGCTCCGCGGTTGAAATTTGTCCACGGCCTTTTTCCCGCCCCTTATGCCTCCAGTTGTTAAAAAGGAAGTCATACTGTAATTTATGGCCTTTTGAATGTTTGAAAAAGACGCATGTGCCGCATCTGGCCCTCCAAAACAATCTACATACTTATTTTTTAGTGCTTTTTGTGCTTCTGTTAAATATTGTGGGGGCAATATACAATCGGAGTCTAAAATGATAAAGTAATTTCCCTTGGCTACTTTCATCCCGTAATTACGGGAATCCCCCGGTCCTGAATTTTCCTTGAAATAATAAGAAACCTTCATTTTAGTAGCAAATTGTTTCACTATTTCTTCTGAAGAAACGGTCGATCCATCTTCAACGATTACCACTTCAAAAGGAATGTTCCCGGTTAGTAACTGCATACTTTCCAGCAACTCTTTTATTTCATCTGGCCTATTGTAAACCGGAATTATAAAGGAAAAATCAAGCTCCATATCTTATCTTTCTAAATTAAAAAGCTGTCTAAAAAGTGTAATCCGGTTTAATACAGTTTATCACTTTTTAGACAGCTTATATACGGTTTTCTATTTAGGTTTAGTCTTCCTTCATGAATTTTTCCATCACTTCGTTGCTCACCCCGGTATTAGAGAAGCCTCCGTCATGATATAGGTTCTGCATGGTTACTTTCCTTGTAAGGTCAGAAAACAAACTTACTGTATAGTCTGCACAATCTTGTGCGGTTGCATTACCGAGCGGCGACATCATATCTGCATAGGCTATAAATCCGTCAAAGCCTTTTACGCCCTGCCCCGCCGTTGTAGGGGTTGGGGACTGAGAAATGGTATTTATGCGCACATTTTTTTCTCTTCCATAGAAATACCCAAAACTTCTGGCGATAGACTCTAGATATGCCTTGTTATCGGCCATGTCGTTATAATCGGGAAATACACGTTGTGCTGCCATATACGTAAGGGCCACAATGCTTCCCCACTCGTTCATGGCGTCTTTTTTGTAAAGGGTTTGGCAAACTTTATGGAAAGACAATGCCGAAACATCCCATCCTTTGTTGGTAAAATCGTAATTTTCATCGGTGTAATGTTTTCCTTTTCTTACGTTTACAGACATTCCAATGGAATGCAAAACAAAGTCAATTTTACCACCAAGGATTTCCATTGATTTTTCAACCAGGTTTTCCAATTCCTCGATATTGGTAGCATCAGCAGGAACAATCTCCGAGCCTGTTTTTTCGGCCAATTCTTTAATCTGCCCCATACGCATGGCAATGGGTGCATTGGTTAAAACAAACTCTGCTCCTTCTTCATGAGCTTTAACTGCTGTTTTCCAAGCAATTGAATTTTCATCTAATGCTCCAAATATTATTCCTTTTTTTCCTTTTAATAAATTGTATGACATATACTTTTGGTTAATTGCTTCTTCAAAACTTTTCTGCTTCAAAAATATTCAATTTATTTATAAAAAACCCCTTTTTTAAGCTTTCTTTAGCAGCAGCTCTTTGGCATGGGCCATAGCCGAAGCCGAGATATCTTTGCCCCCCAACATTTCGGCAATTTCATGTATGCGCTCTTGTGGCGTAAGCAGTTTCATTTGCGATGAAGTAACCCCATGGCTATCTTCTTTGAAAACTTTAAACTGTGCATCGCCTTTTGCTGCAACCTGGGGCAAGTGGGTTATGGTAAATACCTGCATGGTTTTGCTCATTTGGTGCATAATATCGCCCATTTTATTGGAAACTTCCCCAGAAACCCCTGTATCAATCTCATCAAACATAATTGTAGGCAAGTGCATGTATTGGGCCAACAACGACTTAATTGCCAACATGATACGCGACAATTCGCCGCCCGAAGCTACTTTTTTAAGTTCGTTAAAGCTACTTCCTTTGTTTGCGGAAAACAAAAAGTGCAGCTCGTCTTTTCCGTTCGAAAAGTATGTGCCGGTCATATTTACCGAAATTTTAAACTGTGCGTTTGGCATGCCCAATTCTGCCAAAACAGCTTCCAGATGCGCAGTCAATGTTGGTATTGCCGCTTCTCTGGCCTTGTGTATTTTTTGGGCCAATGCATCGAGTGCTTCTTCCTGGCGCATAACATCCAGTTGCTTCTCTTTTATTTCGTTTTCGAGGTTTTCGGTTTTGGAAACGCTTTGGGCCAATTCGTCCTGAACCAACAACAAATCTTTTATTTCCAAGACATTGTGCTTTTTCTGAAGCGCATAAATTTGCTGTAACTTGGCATTGACCTCCTCCAACAATTGTGGGTCTGCTTCAAGGTTTTCCTCCATGCGCTGTATTTCGGCATGGATATCGTCCAGTTCTATCAATGCAGACTGTATACGGGTATGCAATTCCTTATAAGAAGGTCCGAAATTAGAAAGTTTATAAAAAATTGTTTTCAACTCGCTCAATCCGGCAAGGGTGCCCACTTGCTCCTCGCCCAATATTTGAAGTACATGCGATACACTTCCACCAATTTCTTCAACATTGTTTAACCGCTCATAAGTTTCTTCCAGCTCTTCCATCATCCCCACTTGTAAGTTTGCCGATTGCAGTTCTTGCAGTAAAAATGAATTATAATCGTATTCTTTATCGGCTTCCTGTTGAAAATCGATAAGGTTTTTTAATTCTTTTTTTGTTTGAAGGTAATGCGAAAGCTTTTCGGCATAATCGTTCAAAAAGTTTGTGTTTTCGGCCACCCCGTCTATTACCTGAAACTGAAAGCTATTATCGGTAAGCCGTAAGGTCTGGTGTTGGGAATGAATATCTATAAGGCGCTCGCCCAACGACGAAAGCACGTCTAAAGTAACTGGGGTATCGTTTATAAAGGCCCGGGATTTCCCACTTGGCAAGATTTCCCTTCGAATAATGGTATGCGGTTCGTAATCAAGGTCGGTTTCAATAAAAAAAGGTTGCAACTGATAGTTTTCAATGGCAAAACCCGCCTCGATAATACATTTTTCCTCGCTGTTTTTAATACTGTTCAAATCGGCCCGTTTCCCCAAAACCAAGGAAAGCCCACCTAAAAGGATTGACTTTCCAGCGCCTGTTTCTCCAGTAATGGCCGTTAAACCATTGTTGAAGGTAACCTGCAAGTTATCTATTAATGCGTAATTCTTTATTGTAAGAGTTCTTAACAAGGCTTTTCGGTTTAATTATGCCAAAGATAAATTTTATTTCAAGTTGAATAAAACATTGTTTGTTATTTCTTGACATCAAGATATTTATTGAAGCGACAACTACTTTTCATGAATTTTACTCACTAAATTAAGATTTAAGATGCTCTAATGCTTGTGCTGAAACGTTAAATATTTTCCACTTAATACCGCGTATGCTCGTACCAAAGTGGTTTAATTGAAGTGTTTCCTTCTCTATTTTACAACTGACGGAATAAAAAAACTTTGCTCGTCAATACGTTTTTATGTGATGCTTAATATTTAATCCTCGACCAAGTGTCTGAATAAAGTGGAGCGATCTCGTTTAGGGTTTCGGTAAGTTTAACGATATCTACTTTGGGCCCGCCCGAGAATACATTGGCTATTTCTTCCGACTTGGCATCGAAAAAGGCCTGTAAAACAAAAGAGTTCGGACGCACATTGTTAAGCCTGTCAAACAATTTCATGGATCCCGCAATAGATTGTTTCGCAAGTGTTGCATTGTCCACAATATTGTCCATCCCCAAACGGTGGTAATTGTACAGCGCCAAGCGGTATTCCTTAAAGGTATTCGAAAGCAAATTGTCTACCAGTTCAAAACGTGTACGGTTTCCATCGGTTTGCTGCCAACCGCTATACCCGCTCCCCTGTGCCAAGCCAACAATATTCTGTGCTTGTTTAAAATAAGGGGTTCCTCCTTCTTTTGAAAAAGTATCGGCATCTATTCCCAAAATAATATACACGTAATAGGTAATTACGGCAGTCAAATTAGAATCGAAGGAATTGGGGTTGAAGTATAAAGGCGCATATTCCACATAGGCGAAGCTAAAACGCTTATCCTGATAATTAAATACCGGGGACTGGTACGTGGAGTTATAAACCGGCCTGTTGGACTGTACCTGTATGGTTCCATGAAATGCGCTGTTTTCATACCTGTTAATGGTAATCATCATACTACATTCTATGCGTTCTTTAGGAGACACGTTCCTGTTTGTCCATTTGGTTTGGTTTACATAATCGTTTAGCGATTTTTCCAGTGTCTTGAATATCTGTTTATTGGTCTGGTTTACCTGATCGGAATTGACAATAACAGTACAGCTCAATTCCTGAGCGAAAGAAAATTGCAAGGCGCATAATAATGCAACAAATAAAAGCTTCTTAATCATCCAGACGTTTCAGTATTTCGTTAAAGATATCGGTTGCTACTTCCTGTTTTGGTTTTAAGAAAAACGCTACTTCAGTTAAATTCTTATCTATAAAAGTAACTTTATTTGTTGGTTTTCCAAAACCTGCTCCTTTATCGTTTAACGAATTTAACACAATTGCGTCTAAATTCTTACTTGATAGTTTATTTTTTGCATTTTCCAGTTCGTTATTGGTCTCTAATGCAAAGCCCACCAAAAACTGTGTTTCCTTGATTTCGCCCAACGAAGCAAGAATATCTTTTGTAGGCGCAAGGTCGATTTGCATGACCGCCGTTTTCTTTTTTATTTTCTGACTGGCGACGGTTGCAGGCTTGTAATCGGCTACAGCAGCCGAAAGAATGGCTATATCCACTTGGTTGTATACTTGGTGGACTGCATTGTACATTTCTTCTGCGGAAGTAATCCTTACAAGTTTTATATGCGAATGCTGGATATCCAAATGCGTGGGGCCCGAAATCAAAAATACCTCGGCACCCAAATTAACGGCTGTTGTTGCTAGGGCATAGCCCATTTTCCCACTGGAATGATTGCCAATAAAACGCACGGGGTCTATGGCTTCATATGTCGGCCCTGCTGTAATTAACACTTTTTTGCCTTTCAGCGGTAGCTTAGACACTATATCTTTTTCTATAAAAGCGATAATTTCTTCGGGTTCGGCCATTCTTCCTTGCCCAATTAAGCCACTTGCCAACTCTCCATGCCCGGCAGGAATGATAATATTCCCAAAAGATTGAAGTGTTTTAAATGATTTTTTTGTTGATGGGTGCTGGTACATGTCCAAATCCATTGCGGGAGCAAAATACACGGGGCATTTGGCCGATAAATAAGTGGCAAGCAAAAAATTATCGGAAGTTCCGGATGCCATTTTGGACAAGGTATTTGCAGTTGCAGGGGCAATTACAAAAATATCGGCCCAAAGGCCAAGGTCTACATGGTTGTTCCAGACTTCGTTTTCTTCTTCATCTGTAAAAGACGTATAAACTTTATTTTTGGACAACGTAGAAAGCGTTAAAGGGGTGACGAAATCTTTTGCATTTTCCGTCATTACCACTTTAACGCTTGCTCCGGCCTTGATAAGTAGCCTTACCAAATAAGCCGATTTATAAGCGGCAATGCCACCGGTTATACCAAGTAATACTTTTTTGCCGCTAAGTATGGACATGCCCTACTCTTTTTCTGTATTTCTGTAATAAATCTTGTCGTTCAACCACTCTTCTACCGCAATAGCGTGTGGTTTTGGAAGTTTTTCGTAAAATTTAGACACCTCGATCTGTTCTTTGTTTTCAAAAATTTCTTCAAGGCTGTCCGTATACGTAGCAAACTCCTCCAGCTTCTCAATCAGCTCCTTCTTAATATCGCCATTTATCTGGTTAGCACGCTTAGAAATTATCGATATGGCCTCATAAATGTTGTTTGTGGGCGCATCAATCTCGTTTCTATCGTAAGTAACTGTAGAAACCGGTGCTTCAGAATTTCTTAATTCGCTCATAACTTTATCTATTTACTGTATTGTTCTATTAATTGTTTCAATTCTATCATTTCAGCATCCAAGTCCTTATCCATTTTTTCGGCCTTGCTTTTGTACTGTGTATTTTCGAATTCGCTTATTAACTTTTGGTAAGCTGCTTTTGCATTGTTAATACGCTCTTCTTTTTTTGATGGGATACTGTTTACCGCCAAATTGTATTTTGCAAGATAGTCGTAATACAGTGCATCTTCTTTGTAAACCGACCCGGGAAACTCTTTGAAGAATAATTCAAAAGATTTTATCGAGGCATTATAATCTGAAATCCTATTGTACTGTTTTGCAATTTCAAAAGCTTTTTTCTCCAATTTGGCCCTCATGTCGGCTGCCATTTTATTGGCCTCGTCCATGTATTCTGAGTTTGGATATGTATTGATAAAAATCTGTAGCCTATCAATGGCTTTATTCGTTTCTGTTTGGTCCAAACTATATCGTGGAGAAGTTAAATATTGGCTTTTTGCTCCTAAAAATGCTGCTTCTTCTGCCTTATCGCTTCGCGGATATGATTTTGTAAACCTTTCAAATTGATAAGCCGCTAAATAATAATCGCCTGTTTGGTAATAAGAGTTTGCAAAAAAGTATACCAACCGTTCCCCTTGTGGTTTGCCTACATATTGAGGGACAATTTGTTCAAAAAGTCTGTTGGCCCGTTTGTAATCTCCTTCATCGTAGAGTTTTTCGGCCAATTCGTACTTTTTCTTAACGTCGCTATCCTTTAATGTTTTTTGGTATTCACTACAACTGGTGAGCACAAATGCAAAAAGAACTACTAAATATGTATACTTCATATTCTTTAAAATCCCAATGGGTTTATTTCCGACCTTTGGCCGAACTTGTTATACTGCTGTTTTCCTTTACCCCGATCAACTTTTCCAAGGCAGTCGATTTATCGGGCAAAATTAGTTAAATATCTGTAATTTAAAAAACTATTTTGTGCCGTGAAAATAAGGCAGTTTCCAACAAGATAACATAGTAACTGTTTTTTTTATTAAAAATTTAACGTGTACACCTTTAATTTACTTGCATTAGGGGGACCAAACTTTGTTTACGGCAATACACGGGCAAGGGCTTGAGCAATAAAAAAATCCACGAAAACTTTGTTGAAAAAAATCCGCGGATTTTACTTTTATGTTGAAGTTACACAAGGTAATTTTCAATAAATAAGCTTGTTAACCATTTATTTTATTGGTTTCTAAAGCGGCAAAACTGCTTATTTTTTCTTTAAGTCCGTTACTTGCTTGCACCAATGGAAGCCTTACATTTCCAGAACATAGGCCAAGGCTTTCAAAAACAGCTTTTATTCCGGCCGGGTTACCTTCTTCAAAAATATAATCTATTATATCCATTAATTGGAAATGCAAATGGTTGGCATCATCCAGATTTCCCCGTAATGCATAACGCACCATTGATGAAAACTTTTTGGGAAACCCTTGACCAATTACAGAAATAACCCCGGCACCTCCGGCCAATACCATTGGCAGGGTTATCATATCGTCTCCGGATATTACCAAAAAATCTTTGGGCTTGTCTTTAATAAGCCTCATTGCCTGTACAATATCGCCGGCCGCTTCTTTGACCCCGATAATATTTTTAAAATCTTTTGCCAAGCGAATTATAGTTTTGGGCAATACGTTAGAGCCTGTCCTTCCCGGCACGTTGTATAATATTATGGGTAAAGGCGACACTTGTGCAATGGCCTTAAAATGCTGGTAAATGCCTTCTTGCGTAGGCTTGTTATAATATGGAGAAACAGACAGGATAGCATCAAAAGCACTTAAATCGGTTGTTTGTAGTTCTTCAACAATAGCTGTTGTATTGTTTCCGCCAACACCAACTACCATGGGTACCCGTCCTTTATTTGCCGTTGCTACGATTTTTTTTACTACCTGTTTTTCTTCCTGGGTAAGCGTTGCAGATTCTGCGGTAGTCCCCAAAACTACCAAGTACTCTACCCCACCTTCTATTACATGGTTTACAATATTTGCAAGTGCCTCTACATCTACACTTAAATCTTCCCTAAAAGGAGTTACCAAGGCTACGCCCGTCCCTAAAAACTTTGACATATTATATTCTTTTTAAAATGGTAAGGTATTTAACCAGTTCGCTATTGAACTGAGAAAAATCCTTTTCATTTACTTTCAACACTAAATTGTTTATCGCTTCACTTTCTTCAGAGATTCCAACCTTGAGACTACTTTTGCTCAATACTGAAACGAGTTCTAAATAAATGTTGGGTTCTGTAAAATAATTAATCACAATATCATACTCACGCTTTAAAAAACTGCCGAGCTCATCGGTTTTTATTTTTCCGTTCATGCCAATGGAGCTATCGGAAAAAACCGGAATCAAGTAGTTTACATTCTTGTACATTTTATCAACATAGCCCAGGATAAATATATTTTCGTTGCTTATATTTATTGCTTTGGCAATGTTTAAAAGTGGCTTATAATCAACCAATTTATCATAATCGATTATTATAGCCAGCGAATGCAATACCCCGTCGCCCTTATCCGAGCCCATAGGCTTTGAAAGTGCTTTCTGTATTGTCTTTCTAATTGATTTTTCTTTAAGGCCTTTAAAAATCATTTACATTTCCCTTATTTTTGCAAATGTAAAACATTCAATACATCCTGAAATTAAAATTAAGAATCTTATGCGTAATAATTCGAAACATTTTGTTATATTTATAACAATTATAAGTTTCATTTCATGTAACAGCAGTCCCGATAGGCTAAGCAGCATTTCAGGAAAAGAAATAAATATTACAGATTCCATTAAGGGCGTGGACAGTTTAAAGAAGTTTATTGCCCCCTACCGCGAGCATATTGAAGAAGTTTTGGATGCACCTTTGGCATACAACCCCACATATTTAAATAAAAACGACGGCAAGTTAAATTCCAGTATTGGAAATTTAATGGCCGATGTTGCTTATGCAGAATCAAACCCCATTTTTAACACGCGTACAGGAAAAAATATAGATTTTGTATTGCTTAACCACGGTGGTATCAGGGCCGTGATGTCCAAAGGCAATGTTTCCCGGAGAACTGCTTATGAAATTATGCCCTTTGAAAACCAAATCTGGATCTTGGAGCTTTCAGCAGATAAAATAAAGGAATTGGTGGCATACCTTGCTAAAAACAAAACCGCGCACCCCATTAGCAAACAGGCACAACTTGTATTGAATGCCAATGGTACGGTAAAATCTTTTACCGTTAACGGAAAACCCATCATGGAAAGTGAAACCTACTTTGTGGCAACTTCAGATTTTTTGGCAAATGGCGGCGACCATATGGACTTTTTTAAAGACCCCATAAGCAAAACCGATATTAATTACCTGCTGCGGAACGAACTGATAGATTATTTTGAAAAAATAGACACCATTAAAGCTGGCATTGACAACAGATTTATAAAATTATAACATCATGAAAAGAAGGCAATTTATAAACCAAACTGTTGCAAGCACGGCTTTTATTACTGCAACGGGCGTATCGCTTTCGGCATGTGGTACAACGCGTAAAAAACATATTACCATCCTGCATACCAACGATGTGCATAGCCACATAGACCCCTTCCCGCCTACGCATTCACGCAACCCTAATCAGGGCGGTGTTGCCAGGAGGGCTACTTTAATTGAAAGCATACGAAAGGAAAACCCGCACACACTGCTTTTGGATGCCGGAGACATCTTTCAGGGTACGCCATATTTTAATTTTTACGGTGGGGAAATCGAGTTTAAATTAATGAGCATGCTTAAATATGATGCCGCCACATTAGGAAACCATGATTTTGACAATGGTGTAGACGGACTTTATACCCAATTGCCCAATGCTTCTTTTGAAATACTGAACGCCAACTACGATTTTTCCAATACCATTATGGATGGCCATGCCAAACCTTATACCATTTTTATAAAAGATGGGGTTAAAATTGGGGTCTTTGGACTGGGCGTTGAACTTAACGGGCTGGTAAACAAAACGCTGTACAAAGAAACCAAGTATCTGGATCCGGTTGAAAAGGCACAAGACATTACCCGCGTCCTCAAAGAAGAAAAACAATGCGACTTGGTTATATGCCTCTCGCATTTAGGCTATAAATATCAGGACGACAAAGTTTCTGATATTGTCCTGGCAAGAAATACCCAAAACATCGATTTAATTATTGGCGGACATACACATACATTTATGGACAAGCCCGTTGTGGAGACCAACAAGCAAGGAAAAAAGGTACTTATTAACCAAGTAGGCTGTTATGGCATTTATTTGGGGAGGATAGACTTTTACCTGGACAACACAACGGCCAATTCCAACGGAATTAGTATAAGCGTTTAAACCTGAATTTAAAAGTGGCAACAAACCGCATCAGGAAAAAGTAGCCCACTACCCTGGCCACAACCTTGGTAAGGTCGAAAATAAACATTTCCGATACAAAATTATCGATGGCCATAATTATCTCTACCACAAGGTAACACAATGCAATAATGACCAAATAGAGGTTTACCTTTTCTTCATTATTAAAGAAATTAACCAAGGAGAAAATTGTAAAAAGGCTCAATATTACCGAATACACAATAATAAAAGGATAAAGGTCGCCCATTTGGCCGCCAAAAATATCTTTTATGGAATAGTTAAAATAAATAAACCAAAGAATAATTACCGGGATGGCCGAAAATATAAGTTTCTTTAAATCGAGGTTGTTAATTGCCGAAAAGCATACATAAATATATATTATATGGTTGATGCCAAAAACGCTCAGGAATATTTTTGCCGCGGTACTACTGTGCC
Organism: Galbibacter sp. PAP.153; assembly: GCF_037029175.1. NCBI lineage: Bacteria > Pseudomonadati > Bacteroidota > Flavobacteriia > Flavobacteriales > Flavobacteriaceae > Galbibacter > Galbibacter sp. PAP.153. Next base: position 214,205 of record NZ_JAZEUN010000001.1, read on the forward strand.
AAAGCAAAAAAATATCGCCTATTAAGCCCGTAACCAATATTGCGCACGGAATAATATGGTGCCTCGGTGAAAAAAAATAATAAAAAAGAAAAACCACAATAGGAATACTCACCCGGGCAATATTCTCTATTAAATTAAGGTCTATGACCTCTGCGATAAAATATATGGCGCTGAGGCCATAAAATAAACTTAGAATTTGCTTTTTGTTCATATCATATCCAAAAACTCTTCTTCAGAAATAATGGAAACACCCAGTTTTTCTGCTTTTTCTTTTTTGCTGGGACCCATATTGTCTCCAGCCACAACATAGTTGGTTTTTGATGATATGGACGAAGATACTTTTCCGCTGTTATCGTCTATCAGTTTTTTAAGTTCGTTTCTAGATACCTTTTCAAAGACTCCGGACACCACAAATGTAAGTCCTTTTAACCTATCGGTAATATTTTCAAGTTGTTCTGCCGAAATTTCCAGTTGAACGCCATAATTGCGTAACCTGTTGATTATATGCACGTTTTTTTCATTTTGAAAAAACTCCACAACACTTTCGGCTATTTTAATTCCTATTTCGTCTACCTGTACCAATTCTTCAACAGAAGCTTTCGTAATAGCATCAATAGATTTGTATTCCTTAGCCAGTTTCTTGGCAACTGTTTCGCCTACAAACCGTATTCCAAGGGCAAACAATACCCTTTCAAAAGGAATTTCTTTTGACTTTTCCACGCCTTGGACCAAGTTTTCTGCCGATTTTTCCGCCATCCGTTCCAAAGGCACGATGTCTTCTTTCTTCAACGTATACAGATCGGCATAATTTTCAATAAGTCCTTCTTTAAAAAGCAATTCTACGGTTTCCCCGCCAAGGCCTTCTATGTCCATGGCCTTACGGGAGATAAAATGTTGTATGCGTCCTGTAATTTGGGGAGGGCATCCGTAGGTATTGGGGCAGTAGTGCTGTGCTTCGCCTTCTTTCCTTATCAACGGCGTACCACATTCGGGGCAATTGGAAATATATTCAACCGGGGCGGCATCAGGGTCGCGTTTTGTAAAATCCACAGCCACGATCTTTGGAATAATCTCCCCGCCTTTTTCCACAAAAACCTCATCGCCTATGCGCACGTCCAGTTTTTCTATCTGGTCGGCATTGTGCAACGATGCTCTTTTTACGGTAGTTCCTGCCAATAATACGGGCTTTAGGTTTGCCACCGGGGTAATTGCCCCCGTTCGCCCTACTTGGTAAGTAATACTTTCCAGCACGGTAGAAACCTGTTCGGCCTTAAATTTGTATGCCATGGCCCAGCGCGGGGCCTTGGCGGTATAGCCCAGTTCTTCCTGTTGCTCGAAACTATTTACCTTTACCACAACTCCGTCTATTTCATATGGAAGTTCGTGGCGGTGCTTGTCCCAATGGTTTACAAAATCCATTACCTCGGCGGTAGTTTTGCACAATTTGGCCACTTCGGGCACTTTAAAGCCCCATTCTTTGGCCTTTTTTAAGCTTTCAAACTGACTTTCTATACCTAAGTTTTCGCCAGTAATATTGTACAACAAACAGTCCAACGGGCGTTTGGCAACTTCTGTGCTGTCTTGAAGCTTCAAGCTTCCGCTGGCCGTGTTCCGGGGGTTCATATACGGTTCTTCACCGGCTTCTATACGGTCTTGGTTCATTTTTGCAAAACCTTCCAGTGGCAGGACAATCTCCCCACGTATATCAAACTTTTTAGGGTATTTGCCCCTTAACCGCAACGGCACAGAACGAATTGTTTTTACGTTGTTGGTTACATCGTCGCCCTGAAAACCATCGCCCCGCGTTACCGCGCGCACCAAAATACCATCTTCATACGTTAGGCTCATCGAGGCCCCGTCATATTTTAATTCGCAGGTAAACTCCACCTTAACATCTCCTAAAATACGCTGCATGCGCTTTTCCCAGTCTTCCAGGTCTTCTTTAGAATAAGAATTGTCCAAAGAATACATCCGGTAGGTATGCTGTACCGTTTTAAAATTTTTGGTAACCATACCGCCAACGCGCACGGTGGGCGAATTGACATCGAAATATTCGGGGTGCTCGGCCTCCAACGCCTGTAGTTCCTTGAGCTTCACATCAAACTCATAATCAGATATTTCGGGGGTATCCAATACATAATAATTATAGTTGTGCTGTGTAAGTTCCTTGCGCAATAAGGCTATTTTTTCTGCTACGTCCACGTTGAAGTTAAATTAAAATGGTTATGAAGAATCATCTAAAAAAACAAATATAAGGTTCCCGGACTAATTTTTACAATTTATAATGGCCATCTGTATGGCCGTTTTTTAAAAATTTCCTTCGGAAGAAAATAAAAGAAGTATTATTTCAATAATTACTTTTATATAGTGGCAATGTTTTGATGCAATGCACAAAAAACTGAAAAAATATACAAAAGACAAACAATTAGCCATACAGATAGTCTAAAGCAATACACAAGAATACCAGAGCAGTGCACGAGAATGCAAAAGCAGTGCATGAGAATGCCAGAGCAATGCATGAGAATACCAGAGCAGTGCATGAGCATACAATTTAATAGGAAGCCATATTAAAGTTGTAACAATCTTGTACCTTTAGCTACTAATAAAATAAAAAACACTTAAACCCTATTTGTGACACAAGAACTGGAACATAAGTTTGTGAGTGAATTGGAAGAAAACCAGAATATCGTACATAAAATATGTAAGATATATACCGATGACCCAGAGGCCCACAACGACCTGTTCCAAGAGATTACCATACAACTGTGGAAGGCCTACCCAAAGTTTAGAGGCGATGCCAAGTTTAGCACATGGATGTACCGAATAGCTTTAAACACTGCCATTACCCTCTACCGGAAGTCGAAACGGCAGGTAAAGACACAAGATTTCGACACTGTACTTTACAAGGTAAAAGCAAAGGAATACGACGATACCGAGGAAAAGCAACTCCAACTGATGTATGATGCCATTAAACAGCTTAACGATATAGAAAAAGCACTTGTTTTTCTATACCTGGAAGATAAAAATTACAAAGAAATAGCCGATACGATAGGTATAACCGAAGTAAATGCCCGCGTAAAGATGAATAGGATAAAAACAAAACTTAAAAATATATTGAACCCCTGATGGACGAGTTAGATTTTTTAAAGAAAGACTGGCAAGAAAGGGAAAAGGAACTCCCCAAGCTATCTTATAACGATATTTACATGATGATGTGGAAAAAGTCTTCCTCATCGGTTAAATGGATATTCTACATTAGTGTAATAGAGCTTACATTTGGTGTTTTAATGGGCATATTTTACCACCCCTCTTTTGAGAAAGAGCTGAACCTGCCCCCTGCATACAATTACCTAACATATGCATCCATCTTGGTAATTATCTATTTTATAATTCGGTTTTTTAGAAATTACAAGCGTATTTCCACAACTTCATCGGTTAAAGGGCTTTTGGAAAATATCATTAAGGCCCGTAGGACCGTGCGGCAATATATTATTTTCAACCTTTCCTTTGCGGGTATTGTTTCTATTGGCAGTATTATCTATCTTTATATACAACAAAGCGGCGGCTGGAACAGTTTTGCAGCCCAGGCCACGCCCAAGGACTACCTTGTTATTTTTGTCATATCGGTTTTGGCCACTGCCATTATCATTGGTTTCTTTTTAGGGATATATTACCTTCTTTATGGCATATTAATGCGGAAACTTAAAAGAAATTACAACGAAATCAAGAAAATGGAGCTTTAAAAGCACCGGGGACAGCTTCTATTTATCCCCGTTTGTTGTAATGAGGGTTTTTTCAAACCTATAGCCGCAGCCCTCCACGCAGGCAGGCTCTATAGGGGTAAGTTCCAAGATGGATTCATTATACTTTATTTTGGCCACCAGTTTTCCATCGGCAATCTTTAGGGGCTCATCAAGGGTATCGCATGCATAGTTGAGCGTTAACTGGTTTTCATTTAAAACATAGGTGCCCGTATTGCATTTAGAGAATTGAGAAGACGTAAACGTGCCATTTTTTAAAAAAGTATATGTATAAATCCCTTCGGCGGTTTCCCAATCTCCGGTTCCGTCTCCCGTATCCATATAGCTTTCGGTCAACTGCCATGTTCCATGGATCGAGCTGCCGTTTATGGTGGCATTGTCGTCATCGTCACTACAACTTTTCAACAATATTGCATACACTATAATAACGGATAACTTTAATATACGTTCCATCCCCTTTTTTTTTATTTAGATGAAGTTTTTATGTTTTGGTTGCGTGGTATACTACCGGGAATTATAAACTTTCTTTCAACCACACGGCATAATATGAAGCATTTAGGGTTTATCCCTGCCAATAAACCTTTCTTTACCGTTTAGGAAGTTTATGGCACGTTTTATATTTCTTTGGATGCTCTCCTCGGTTTTTAGGGATGCTATATAACGTACAATTTCTTTTTGCAATGAAGGGGGAAGGCCCGTAAATACTTTTTGGGCATTTTTGTCTTTGTTCAAGGCCTCCAATAGTTTTGGGTGCGGCTTGATGGTCCTGTCGCTGGGATCGTATTCAATAGTTATTTCAACGGTTTCGCCAATACGTTTCGGAGAATTTTTCAACATGGCCGTGTTGACATAAAACCGCCAGTCGCCTTTATATTTCACCAATGTCTGCACATACTTTTTTCTGTTAATGGTGCCACGAATGGGAACAGGGCCTTTGTTTTTCCCGGCTTGTTTAAAAATTTCCGTCAATATAGCTTCAGGAACATGCACAAATGGGTTAATCCCGATAATTTCTATGGTTGCTTTAAATGCAAGCATGCAAGTTGTTTAAATACGGGCAATCCATCAATACTTCCATTTTCTGGTTTTGTTAAGATCTTCCATTTCTGCAATGGCCTGTTCGGGGATAACTTTTAGAAAAGATGGGTGCTGCTCTATGGCGTATTCTATTTTTTCTACAATCTCATTAATGGATTCGTTCTCGTAGTCTATTTCCAAGGGTTCTTTTATTACCATGGACTGAAGGATGCCTTTTTTCTTTATACGGAGGCCCTTTCTGTCGAAAGAGCGCCTAAAACCATCTATAACCACCGGGATTACAATAGGTTTGTATTGTTTAATAATGTGTGCAGTCCCTTTCCTGATGGGCTTCCAAGGTCTTGTTGTACCTTGAGGAAAGGTTATTACCCAACCGTCTTCCAGTGCCTTTTTTATATTGGAGATATCGCTCATTTTAACCTGCCTGTTTATATCCTGCCCTCCGGCGCGCCAAGTGCGTTCTATACTTATGGATCCGGCATAGGCAAGTATTTTGGGGAGCAGTCCCGATTTCATGGTTTCCTTGGCCGCCACATAATAAATATTAAGTTTTGGCTGCCATAAATAGGTTACATCCTTAATGGAGTCTCCGCGTCCGCTTAAGCTGGCATTAAACACATGGAACATGGCCACTACATCGGCAAAATAAGTTTGGTGGTTGGAAACAAAAAGGACCCCGCTTTCCGGAAGGTTTTTTATAACCTCCGAGCCTTCAATCTGCAATTCGTTAAAACCGCGATAACGCCTGTGCGTCATAAGTCCGGCAATACGGATAAGCCATTTTTTTAAAAATAATATGTGTCCGAAAGGATTTCGTTTAAACAACCCCATTGAGTTATAGTTAATAGTTTGCGTGTTAAAAAAACATCAAAAATACAAAAACTTAGCCTTACAATAGTTTTTTAAACATTTCTTTAACCTCGCTTAGCATCATGGCGGTGGCTCCCCACACTGTATAATCGTTAAGTTTAAAAGCGGGCACTTCTATGTTTGTTGCATAAGATGTGGTTAAGCTTTCCTCGAAGACCACGGTATCGTCCATAAAATCGGTAAAGAGTACTTCTATAATTTCTTCAACCTCATCGTCTTGTTTTGTAAATACGAGATTATTGGTAGAAACCCCTATAAACGGCTGTACCAAAAAGTTGCTTGGCGGGATGTACACCGAAGACATTTGTTTTACCAGCTCGATTTTTTTGGGCGATACGCCCACTTCTTCCCATGTTTCCCTAAGTGCCGTTTCTTCTATGTTTTTATCAGATAGCTCTACCTTTCCGCCGGGAAAACCTACTTGGTTGGAATGTACCCCGTTGTAGGTCTTCCTTAAAATTAACAACAACCGGGTCTCTAGGGCTTCATCTGGATAAAAAAGGCTTATTACACCTGCTTTTCGTGGGTTTTTATTTTCTAGCTTTAACTTTTCCAGTTCCTGTACCCGGATGGCGGGGGCCATTTTATTGTGCGATTCTTGCCCGGGTAGCGGCATATTTTTTATTTTTGGAATCAAATCGTAAAAATCAGTAAACTTCATATGCAATATTATACCGTTAGAGCATTTACAATATTACTACTATTTATTTTATCCGCTTGCGGCAATTCCTCTAAAAAAGAAAAGGGAACCAGTAGAGAAAAAACAAAAGATACCGTTAAAATAGATTCGGCCGCCATTAAAAAAGCCCAAAAGGAAAAAGAAGAAGAAAAAAGGTTTGTACTGACCGAAGATAATGCCATTCCGTTTTTATTTGAATATCAAAAAGAACACAAAGAACACAAAGTGCGCATACATACTTCTAAAGGCAGCTTTGTAATAGATTTATATGAAAAAACGCCGTACCACCGGGCCAACTTTATTTATTTGACCAAGAAAGAATATTTTAACGGCACCTATTTTCACCGGGTGGTAAAGGATTTTATCATTCAAGGAGGAAATACCGATATGGTTTCTACCGCAAAACGGAGGGACAGCATTGGGTTTTATTTATTGCCCCCAGATACCCGAAAAGGTTATACACACAGCAGGGGAACGGTTTCCATGCCAAGTAGCGACGATGTGGCAAACCCGCACAAACTGGCTTCTCCTTATGAGTTTTTTATCGTTACGGCAAAAAATGGTGCGCATCATTTGGATGGGAAGTACACGGCGTTTGGCAAAGTTGTTTCTGGAATGGACGTGGTTGACAAAATAAATAATGTGCCCACCGGTGACGACGAATGGCCGCTAACGAACGTTGTAATAAAATCGGTCGAGATTATTGAATAATATTACGGGTGCTGGTTTCAGGTTTTTTTAGTTGTTACGCTGTTACGCTGTTATGTTGTTATGAAGCTATGTTTGTTGAGAGTTGAGAGTTGAGGGTTTAGAGTTCAAAGTTTAAAATTCATCTAACAACAATCAACGAGTAAAGTTCATCACTTCGAGTCGCTTTTTCGATGTTCACATTACTTGGCCTATTAACTAATAACAATTAACATTTTCCCTAGTCACTTTCCCCTTTTCCCTTATCACTATTCGAGGTTTCAGTTTTTTTTCGTTGGTCTATTCACCAATAACAATTAACATTTCTCTGAACCTCCGAACCTTTGAAACTTTGCAACTTTGAACCTCTACTCCTCTTTTCCATAAACCGACGGGAGCTGCAATTTGTATTTAACGGCCAGCAACCGCACCAGAATAACAACGATTATGGGAATTGCAAACACAATATTGCTTTTAATATTAAACAGTGTTAAAACAAAATAACTTATCCCGCCCAAGATACAGGCCGTTGCATAGATTTCTTTTCTAAATATCACGGGAATTTCATTACACAGGATATCCCTCAATACCCCGCCAAAACACGCACTTATGGTGCCCAATGCAATGCACATAATGGGGTGCAGTCCTGCCGCTATCCCCTTTTCTACGCCCACAACGGTATATAGCCCAATACCAATGGTATCGAAAAGGAACAGCGATATATTAAGGTATTTTAATTTACTTCTGAAAAAAACGGCAAAGAGCACGGTCCCGATTACCACATACATATAAGTAGAATTTATTAACCAAGTAACCGGTTTTACGCCCAAAAGTATATCGCGCACGGTTCCCCCGCCCAAAGCAGTTACAAAGCCAATAATAAAAATGCCAAAAGCATCAAGGCGTTTGTTCATGGCAACCATAACACCAGAGATGGTAAAGGCCACCGTACCCAATAAATCAATGATATAATAAAACATTTACATATGTTGTGTATAGTAATTATAATCTTTTAAAACAATTCTCACAAAGGTATGTGTTTCATTATGAACGGGAGTGATTCCCGTAACTTCCACTATTTTCTTTTTTAGTTTCAGCATCGTTTTATGGTCGGATGCCAATCGGGCCCTTTCAAATGTTTCCTTGATAATCCTTGCGTCGTTGTCCGACAGTTTTATTACCTGCGGATAGGTGGGCTTGTAATCTTCCTTTAAATTTTCAAGAATGGTATGGTCTATGGTTACCTTGTCTTTTAAGCTAATTACAGAAGTCCCGGCAGTAATATCGCCCAAGCGCTGGTTTTTGTCGCTAATTATAATGGAGACCAAACCTATAATTCCGCTCATCATATTAATATCTATAATCCTAAAAAACCACCTTACAATATAATCGGGAAACGACGCTTGGTAACCGTCTATTTTTACCACTTTTATTTTTACTACTTTTTTCCCGATGGTCTGCCCTTCTAAAACCGATTCAAAAATTAGGGTATAAAAAATTATGGGCAGTAAAAAAACAATAATAATAGCCGCTTGCGACCACTGGTCCATTTGTTTCATTATGTCCCACAACCCCAACATGTTAAATATTACATAACCTATTGTCGATGCATAGGCTATTTTGATAAGAAAATCAATCCCGTATGCCAGAATTCGCTCTCCTACCGAAGCCGCTGTAAACATTATGTTCACATTTTGTGTTGTGTTAATTTGTAACTCTGACATTTTCTTGCTTATTTTAGACTTTTTATTCTACATGAGAGAAGTCGCATTTATCAAGCAAAATAAAGAAAAATGGCTCAGTTTTGAAAAGGCTATTTTCAATAATAGATTTAAAGATCCCGACGATCTCGCTTCCCAGTACGTACATTTAATCAACGATTTGGCATATGCGCAAACATATTATCCTAAAAGTAAGGTAATTAAATATTTAAACCAGTTGGCCGCCAAAGCTTTTCAGAAAATTTACAGGATCAAAAGGCAGGACACCAATAGGTTTCTAACTTTTTGGAAAGTTGAAGTCCCTCTTATTGTTTATCAATATAGACGTTACGTGGCCTATGCGTTTATTTTATTTTTATCGTTTGTTGCCATTGGTGTTATTTCGGCCGCCAACGACGATGCTTTTGTCAGGTTGATATTGGGCGACGACTATGTAAATAAGACCTTGGAAAACATTCAAAACGGGGATCCTGTTGCCATTTATAAAAGTGGGAGCAATTGGGGAAGTTTTATAGGTATTACCCTTAACAACCTTTATGTAGGCATCCGTTCTTTTATTTATGGGGTTTTTGGCGGTTTGGGAACCGCTTGGGTTTTATTGCAAAACGGTATTATGCTGGGCGCTTTTCAATATATGTTCCAGGCCGAAGGAGTTTTATGGGAAAGCATACGCGGTATCTGGATTCATGGAGCAATGGAAATTTTTGCCATTGTAATAGAAGGTGCTGCGGGGCTTGTGCTCGGGGCAAGTATTTTGTTTCCAAAAACACTGTCCAGAAAAGAATCGTTTAAAATTGGTGTAAAAGATGGGGTTAAAATATTAATAAGCACCTTCCCCTTTACTTTTGCGGCAGGTTTCCTGGAAGGGTTTGTTACACGTTATTCCAATGCCATGCCCCATTTCTTGTCTGTCGGCATTATTTTGCTTACGCTGGGCATCATTTCATATTACTATTTAATTTACCCAAAAACTGTATACAAAAAACTACAAAAAGCATATGCAACTCTATAAATCCAGAACTTTTGGCGATTATTTTTCTGATACGTTTTCTTTTTTAAAACAAAACGGAAAACATTTCTATAAAAATTATTTCATTGTAAACGGCGTTTTTATTTTAACGCTGCTGGTGGTCGTTTTTATTTTTTCAAAATTGTATACTTCCTATTTAACTTTTGACTCGTACAGCACACAAAACGGCGTTTTTTCTCCCAGCTTTATAGATAACTACCCCATATTGTTTTTATTGCTGTTTCTTGCCTTTTTTGGACTTATATTGCTTGTTGGAATAATAAACTATGCCTACACCCCTATCTATTTTATTTTATACGAAAAACATACAGGGTGCAATTTTACAAAGCAGGAAATTATAAAAGCCCTGAAAGCAAATGCCGGGAAATTTTTTATATACCTTCTCGCCGGACTGCTTTTGGCCATTCCGGTTTTTATTTTTGCCTTTATTGCATGTGCCGTACTTATTGTTACCATAATTGGCATACCGTTGGTATTAATTGTTCTATCATGGCTGGCACAGTTTTATTTTATTGCCTTTATAGAATACCTAAAAACCGATAAAGGGGTTTTTGACTGTTTTTCTTACAGCTTTTCCATGGCCTTTAAAAAGTTTTGGGCAACAAACGGCTGTGTTTCCCTGTTTTATATTATCGTTCAGGCCGTACAGACCATTATAACCATGATTCCCTATTTAATTGCCATCGGGGCCATTGTGGTTGGCGCAGATAGCTATACAGACACATCTCAAGAAACCACCGCTCCGTTTGTAACCATCATAACGGCAATTTATGTGCTCTCCTTTTTTCTGAATTTATTCCTCATTACCGTTCTTCAAATGAATCAGGGGATAATTTATTTCAGCTTAAAAGAAGATACAGAAAGTATTAATGCCAAAAGCATAATTGACGAAATAGGAACCTCTTAAAATAGATATGAAGCTTAAACCACTATTTTTATTTTTACTAATAGTATACGGAGCCATTTATTCGGGCTTTTCGCAGGAAACCCAGCAAAAGGTTTCCCGGGATACGTTGCAGATAGATAAGGCTGCCCCGTTGTCCCGGCGTCATTATTCGGAAGATTTTAAAGAGGCCTACAATTCAGATGCGTATCAATACGAAACCACAAGCAAGCCAAACGGATGGTTTGCCCGGTTCAAGGCATGGCTTATAGACCTTGTTGGCAGGTTATTTGCCATTGAAAACCAAGTAGAGGCCGGAAGGCTTACCACTATTATTAGCCGTGTTTTTTACTTTCTGGTTGTCCTTGCGGTTATCTATTTTATTGTAAAAGCCGTTCTCAATAAAGAAGGACGATGGGTTTTCGGGAAGCGTTCCGATAAAAAAACAATCCAGTTTGAAGATGTGGAAAGCAACATATATAAAACCGATTTTAATACATTGATTGCAGAGGCGACCGCTACTAAAAATTACAGGCTTGCCATTCGGTATTATTATTTATGGCTTTTAAAGGAACTCTCTGAAAAAGAATTTATTGAATACGACGTAGAAAAAACCAACAGCGACTACTTTAACGAACTACAAAACGAAGAGCTGAAATCGAAATTCTCTTACGCATCATATCTATACAATTATATCTGGTACGGCGAGTTTTCCATCCAGGCCGAACAGTACAATACGGCATCAAACCGATTTGAAAATTTTATCAAAAACATTAAAAAGTGAGCAAGACCCTAAAAATATATATCGGTATATTGGTCCTGCTGTTTTCGGTGGCCATTATTTTTGAAATGAACAGGCCAAAACCCATTGACTGGAGCCCTACTTTTAACGAAAAACACACCATTCCATATGGGTTAAAAGTTTTTTATCAAGAATTGCCCGCTATTTTTTCAGGCGACAGCATTACGGACATAAAAGTAACTGCTTTTGAGTTTTTTGACAATTATTACAATTGGGCAGATTCTACATACACCATCAACGGGAATTATTTAAAAATAGACCAATCACTTGACATTGACAATACTTCTTATGATGAAATTTTAAGTTTTGTGGCAAAGGGAAATACGGCATTTATTTCAACTGAAACATTTCCGCAACTATTAAAAGACAGCCTTCATTTTAAAACAGTAAATAAATTCGATTTCAAGGGAGATGCTCTTTTTACCTTGTCCAACAATGCTTTTAAAAACGACTCCTTAAAAACAGAAAAAGGGTTGAGCAATATTTATTTTGAAAAATTGGACAGTGCCAACACTACCGTTTTAGGCTATCAGCGCTTTAAGAAACACCATATAAATTTTGTGAAAATAAAGTATAAAAAAGGTACCGTGTTCTTGCACACACAACCCTATTTGTTTACCAATTATTACCTATTGAGGAAAAATAACTACAGATACGTAGAAGACCTTTTATCGTATATACCAAAAGGTACGGTATATTTTGACACACAGAACAAATATGGCTCAGAAACAATATCTTCATCGCCATTACGGTATGTTTTTAGTCAAAAATCCTTAAAATGGGCCTGGCTGCTGGCACTCTTGTTCGTAAGCACTTTTATGCTCTTTAATGCCAAAAGGAGGCAACGGATCATTAAAATTATAAAACCATTGCCCAATACCACCGTGCAGTTTACCAAAACAGTGGCCAATTTGTATTACGAAACCAAGGACCACAGCAATATAATAGATAAAAAAATAACGTATTTTTTAGAAAAAATAAGGAGCGATTATCATTTGGATACACAAGTACTCAACGATGTATTTATAAAACAGTTATCACAAAAATCGGGAACCGATATTACAAAAATAAAGCAATTAACAAACTTCATTGTATTTTTAAAATCCAAAGACACGCATACGCCTCAAAATGTAATCGACCTAAATAAACATATTGAAGAATTTTATCAGAAAAAATAAAAAACATGGATATATCAATGGATAATCAACCGGAAAGCCAAGACCCGCAAAAGAGCAACGACGACCTGTCTTTTCAAAACAGGGTCGACCTAAGCGAGCTTCAACAGTCTGTAGACCAAATAAAAAAGGAACTTGAAAAAGTAATCGTTGGCCAAAAAAACATGATAGACATGTTGTTGACCGCCCTTTTGGCAAACGGACATGTTTTAATTGAAGGGGTGCCCGGAATAGCAAAAACCATTACGGCAAAATTATTGGCAAAAACACTTACTGTAGATTTTGGCAGGATTCAATTTACACCAGACCTTATGCCTTCGGATATATTGGGGACTTCTATTTTTGATTTAAAAAAATCGGAATTCGAATTTAAAAAAGGGCCCGTTTTTACCAATATGTTGCTTATAGACGAGATTAACCGGGCCCCGGCAAAAACACAGGCTGCCCTTTTTGAAGTAATGGAAGAAAAACAGATTACCATTGACGGGCAACGTTACCTATTACCGCCGCCATTTATGGTATTGGCTACGCAAAACCCAATAGAACAAGAAGGTACCTACCGTTTGCCAGAAGCCCAATTGGACCGTTTTTTGTTTAAAATAGATATTGATTATCCTTCTTTGGAAGAAGAAATTGAAATTATCGAGAGGGAGCATGAACTAAAGGAAAACAAAAAAATCGATAAGGTTACCCCTTTTCTTTCTTCGGAAGCCGTGGTTAAATATCAAAAAATTGTAAACGATATTATTGTTGAACCGCATTTAATAAAATATATTGCACAGCTTGTCAACAATACCCGGAACAATGAATTTTTATACATGGGGGCCTCGCCAAGAGCATCAATTGCCATTTTAAAAGCTTCTAAAGCTTATGCCGCCATAAACGGAAGGGATTTTGTTACCCCAGAGGACATTAAGGCCGTTGCGCTTTCTGTAATTCAGCATAGAATTATTATTACCCCCGAAAAGGAAATGGAAGGGATTACGGCCAAGCAAATTGTAGGGCAGATTATTCAAGCAATTGAAATCCCGAGGTAATCTCGTTAATTGATGAATAGTTAAGTGTTATTAGTAAAAATGGAAGAGAGAAAAAGGAAAAGAAAATCGTTAATTGTTAATTGTTAATTGATGTTAGTGAAGCCAGCCTTAAACTCTCAACTCTAAAACAAACAAAACATTGAAATTTATAAAATCCCTATACATAGAAAACCGGTTTTATTATCTCGCAAGTGCTATTGTGGTGATGTTTATATTGAGTTTTGTTGTGCCATGGCTTTTCTTTATTTCGCAAATTGCACTGTTTGCATTAGGAGCTTTCTTTTTGTTGGATATATTGATTCTCTTCTTTGTTAAAAAAGGGCTGGTGGCACACAGGGAAACCCCGGACAAGTTTTCAAACGGAGATGAGAACATTATTTTAGTCCATCTGGAAAACCGGTATAATTTTCTTATAAAAACAATTATTATTGATGAGACCCCCGAACAATTTCAGCTTAGGAATTTTAAACTATCCAAGAGCTTAAAGCCACACAAATTCCAAACTTTTCAATATAAATTAAGGCCTACACAACGTGGCGAATACCATTTTGGGTACTTAAACGTGTATGTAATGAGTTTTATGATGCTGGTGAGCAAGCGTTATAAATACAACAATAAGGCTATGGTGCCCACTTATCCGGCCTTTCTTCAACTTAAAAAATACGATTTGTTGGCCATTTCCAACAACCTGCATATGTACGGTATTAAAAAAATGCGCAGGATCGGGCATACCATGGAGTTTGAGCAAATTAAGGAATATGTTCAGGGAGACGATATTAGGACCATAAACTGGAAAGCCACCGCTAAGAAAAACCAGTTAATGGTTAACCAGTTCCAAGACGAAAAATCGCAGCCCGTCTATTCCGTTATCGATAAAGGACGGGTCATGAAAATGCCCTTTAACGGCCTAAGCCTTTTAGATTACGCCATTAACGCCACCCTTATAATTAGCAATGTTGTATTAAAAAAACATGACAAGGCTGGCATGTTTACATTTTCGAAAAAAGTGGAGAACACAGTGGTTGCAGAACGCCGTAATAGCCAAATGACACTCATTCTGGAAACGCTTTACAACGTTGAAACAGATTTTTTTGAAAGTGATTTTGGCAGACTTTATGCAGATGTAAAAACCCACATCAACCAAAGAAGCTTAATGTTTCTATATACCAATTTTGAAACACTGGACGCCCTTCACCGTCAACTTCCTTATTTAAAAGCTATTGCCAAAAACCATTTGTTGGTGGTTGTTTTCTTTAAAAATACTGAACTCGACCAGCTCATTAATAAAAAAACGCATATTATTGAAGAAATTTACGACAAAGTAATTGCCGAAAAGTTTGCTTTTGAAAAAAGGTTAATTGTAAACGAGCTAAAAAAATACGGTATCTACTCCATTCTCACCACCCCAGAAAACCTTACCATAGACACCATTAACAAATACCTGGAAATAAAAGCCCGTGGACTTATCTAAAAATAACAGCTCATCATAAAAAAATAACAACTCGGTAATTAAAAATAGTATCAAGGCTTTTCATTTTAGTTCTTTGAGACATCAATTAATCTAAAAAGAATTACATCATGAAAACACTCGCTTTATTTTTTGCGTTCATTACTTTACATACATTGAACGCCCAACAAACTCCTAAAGACACCACTGGAATTACTATTGATGTGGTAATAGAAAACATAACCAATAACAATGGTAAAGTGCTTTTATCCTTAAATACCGAAGATACATTCATGAAAGGTAAAGGTATTATGAACCTCCAAAGTGATATTAAAGACGGAAAAATCCATGTTAAATTTACAAATGTACAGCCTGGAGAATATGCAATTCTGGCGTTACACGATGAAAATAACAACAAACGCATGGATTTTGATACCGGGGGAATGCCCATGGAAAGTTATGGCATGTCCAACAATGAAATGATTTACGGACCGCCGCAATTTAGCGATGCTAAGTTTATTGTTGAAAATAAGGACCTTGCGCTAAACATCCGTTTCTAAGTTTATAATTAGGTTTTTAAATGATTTACAACTGCAACTATAAAATTTTCTAATAGTTTTGTACTTTTGTGCCCAAAATTATAAAGAATGACCATTACCCAATTACAGTACGTTCTTGCAGTTGCAGAACATCAAAACTTTACACATGCCGCAGAAAAAAGCTTTGTTACACAGCCTACGCTTAGTATGCAAATACAAAAGCTTGAGGACGAATTGGACATATTGATTTTCGACCGGGGCAAAAAACCCATCCAATTAACGGCTGTTGGACAAAAAATAGTTGAGCAGGCCAGAAATATTGTTAATGAATCTTATAGAATTCAAGACATTGTAGACCAAGAAAAAGGGTATATTGGCGGCGAATACCGCTTAGGCATTATACCAACGGTGATGCCAACAATTTTACCGTTGTTTTTAAAGAATTTTGTAAAAAAATACCCGAAGGTAAATCTTAAAATAGAGGAACAAAACACGCAAACCCTTATTGAAAAACTAGAAGACGGGCATTTGGATGCAGCCATAGCAGCCACCCCTCTGGACAATGAAAACATTAAGGAACGGGTACTATATTACGAACCCTTTGTTGCTTATGTTCCTGATAACCATAGGCTGAACCAATTAAAAAAGGTAAAAGTTGGGGATCTGGACATTGATGATATTTTACTGCTTGAAGACGGACATTGCTTTAGGGACGGCGTTATTAACCTTTGCAAGTCTAAAAAAGGTTTCAAGGAAGATAAATTTCAATTGGAGAGCGGCAGTTTTGAAACCATGATGAAGTTAGCCGATGAAGGCTTGGGAATGACATTGTTGCCCTATTTACATACGCTTGATATAAGCGAAACCCAAAAAATGCACCTGCGCTATTTTGAAGAGCCCAACCCCGCAAGGGAAGTAAGTTTAATTTACCACAAAAGTGAATTAAAAATGCATATTACCGAGGCATTAAAAGATATTATTTCAGGCGTTGTAAGAGGAGCCATTGCTTTTCAAAATGTAAAAATTATCAGTCCGATACATAAAAAGTAACCGAAATTGAAAAATGAGCCCGTATACAAAAAGAGGCTGTCCAAAAAGGATAGTCTCTTTTTG